>JAHEOI010000233.1 GCA_018610125.1 Verrucomicrobiota bacterium | reverse complement strand
CAGCGTGAGGGGAACGACCCGGCGGAGCCAAGAAAGCCATTCAAAGCGATCGCTTGGTCCGCGCCAGTCATCACGTGTCTGCCAGATGGTGACTCCCAATGCGAGCAGGGTGCCGATGAGCGCTCCGCCTACCGCGCCTGCAGCCTGGCCGCCCAGCAGGATTACAATAATGGCAACCGCCAGGAATCGGCCCGCACCATTCAGGATGTACGCCCAGCCAAGCCATAAAAAATTCTGCCTCCCTTGGAGCGTCCCACCGAGAATAGGCATCCAGAGTTGCGGAAGTCCGAGCAACACCGTCACCCACAAGGCCGCCGGATTATGAATTTTGAAAAGGGTCAGTATGGAGCTTTGGGCCAGGAGGAACAGAACGACGATACCGAGCCAGAGAACGAACGTCGAGAGGAGCAGCGTCCGGATGGCCCCGGTAAGCTGACGCTGCTGTTCCGGTTGAATTGCCGCCGCGGCCTGCTGGGCAAAAACCGTCTGCAGTCCCAACGAGGGGATACGGAGGAGACTAAGGAATTGGAGCAACGTGGCAAAGAGGCCGTATTGTGCGTCCGGCATCCAGAATCCAAAGACATGGACGGCAAACAGGAAGATCCCGCTCACAAAAGTGGCCACCAGCATCCAGGCCCCTTGTCGGAAAAAGGTTCGCTTGCTCTCGGGTGGACTCATACGGATTTAGATGCCGGATTCGGGTTTCTGCACAGGGGCGGAGCCCCAGACCATTCAAGGGGACAAAAGCGCCTGCTTTTCCAGCTCGAAATAGATGACGTCATAGATGTTGAAGAGGAAAAAACGAAGCACCGATTTGCAAGGTAGGAGGTTGCGTGCGCGATGCCGCCACGTCGTGGTATGCCCGATGAGTCGGGCTTGTCGGATATTGAAATGGACATTGGCGTAATACCCGTAGGGGTGCTCCTGACTGAAGTAATTCATGCTGTTTTCGGTAAAGGCATGCTTGTGCGTCGGATCCTGAAGCGCCCAGTCCGACTTACCATAGGGGACATAAATTCTCAAAAGCCCGCCCGTCACGAGAAGGCGATAGAATTCTTCCATCGCGGCAGGGATGGAATCGAGATGCTCGAGAACGTTGTCGAGCAGGATCTCCTCGACCGAGTTGTCTGGAAACGGGTAAGGAGGATGATCGAGATCAAAATAGTGGTCCGCTTTCACCTCCTTCCGCACGTCACAATTGATGTAGCCCTGAAGATATTGGTGACCGCAGCCAAGATTGAGCTTGGACCGCGAGGTCTCGCCGGAATGATACCAAGGTTCCTTCATAGCAATTTGTTCGGAGCCTTGAGGCTCGCATCGGAGGACCTTGGCCTTGGGATGGCTCAACTGGCAAGGGAAATAGAAAACAAGGTGCTGTCGAGACCCTTAGGGGCCGGACGCACGTGAAGGCGGTGCGGCCAGGCGGTAAAGATATCGCTCCAGGTGATCTGTAACGCGGTCCCAGGTGTATTGTCGTGCGTATTCGCGGGCGTTTTTCCCGAGGGTGGCCCGGGCGTCCGGCTCGTGCCATAACTTCTCGAGCACTTGCCGAAGGGAGTGGCTATTCCCTTTCCGGAACGTGCGTGCGAAGCCGGCGGTACTGCAAAAACCGAGCTCGGGGATATCGGATGTCAACAAGGGACGTCCCAATCCCGCCGCTTCCAACACCACAAGCGGTTGCCCCTCGTAGCGCGACGGCAGCACGACGAGCTTGGCTTGCTTTAAAAACTCCAGCTTTTGGCGGCCTGTCAGTTTCCCGAGCCACTCGATATTGGGGGCTCTTTCGCTTTGTCGCGCCAGCCAATCAGCGTCCGGACCCGATCCCGCGCATTTCAGCGGCAAGCTTGTTCCCTCGACGGCCTTTACCAGTAGATCCAAACCCTTTTGGCGAGCGTCGAGACGGCCTAAAAACGCGATGTACTCCCCGTCGCAGGCGGGCTCCTGCAATAACTCGGACTCGATTCCCATTGGAATCACTTCCCCATTGATCCCCCACACCTTGTTCAGTTCCGGATTGTTGACGATCCAGTGCGAGAAGCGTCCGGGGTAAAACTTTTCCATGCAGAAGAATGGCCACCCGACAAGTGGGTAACGCCATAGCGTTTCTTTTCCCAGATAATTTTGGATTTGCAAGAGCGTGGCGGGGTGTTTGAGGCGATATGTGAAGAGCGGGTTCCATGGGGCAAAATCTTCAAGGACGATATCGAACTGCGTTGCGAGCCGTCGGGCTTCTCGAGCTGCCTGAAATGCGTAGCTCAATGTGCTTGCGAGGTAACTATCGCGGGCAGATCCGACGAAGTCCCAACGAAGGTTGTTTTGAGAAACGGGGGCACACCTTGGGTAGCGTCCCGAAATCAGTGAAACCTCATGTCCTCGGCTTGCAAGTCGGTTGGCAAGAATCGCCACGCGGATTGCACCGCCGCCGCCAATCCACGGGTTTCCCGGATGGTCGTAAATGAAATGCAAGATGCGTAATTTATTCATACCAATCCGGGAGCTCAAGGGAGAGCAACTCCTCGAGGTCGCGATTGTACGGAGCGAAATGCTCGTTGAGCCGTTTTCGAATCGGGAGGGTCATCTTCGGGCGTTTCCCACGCCCAGCCAGAAGATTCCGCACATGCAGCCGGAGCGATAAAGGAAAGAGTCGAATCACCCGAAATCGGGCTAAAAAACGGGTCAGCGGAACAGCCGGCCCGGTTAACGGCTTGTTTCGAATCCCGGGCTCTTCCATCGGATACCTTGAGTCGACGCCAAGGAAGTCGCACACATCTGCAACCACCTGACGCGGGGCGTTCACAAGATCGTTGAACAACAGGATTTTGATATTTCGGCGAGGGAAAAGCTCGAAACAATGCCGGATATATATTGAGTAGTATCCGTGTTGGAGATAGCTCCTATAGCGGATCCGACCCTCCAAATGCCCGGCAAGGACACGGTGCCAATGCTTTTCTCCCGCCTGCCCTTCAAAGAGGCCGTGCTCCTTAACTTCCCGGAGATTGGCATCGATTGCCTCGGAAAAGGAGAGGTGCTCCCAGCCGTGCGACCAAGTCATCCACCATTCCGAATAGGCGCGTTCTGCGGGGTGGCGCAGAATGATAATCAGGCGTGGCTCTCGCACCATCTCGGCAATGCGCTCACGAGCGCTTCCGACCGAAAGGTAGCTCGGGCTGGCTTCGCCGATCGCCTTTTCGCCGTTCCAGTCGCCAAAGTGTCGCTGCCGATACTCCTCGGCCCCTTTCTCGTAATAGTAATCGAAAAAATGCGGCTCTTTGGAGCTGGGCATATAGACATCCGGATGCTGGGCGAGGTAGGTGTAGAGGGTTGTGGTGCCGGCCTTTTGCGCGCCGAGAATAAAGAAGTTGGGCCAGGGTGTCATCGACGGTGGGGGAAGCGTGGTCAATTTTACCGGTTCCAATGCGAGAGGTCACGGCCAAGGAGCTCTTGCAGTTCCTCATTGTGCGGACGGAAATGGGCAAGGAGCTCCGATCTTACATCCGGGGCAATATTTGGGCGCTTGTCCTGCAGTGAAACAAAGAGCCGGCGGATGCGGGCGCGCAATTCGGGTGTGGTCAAATGGATGAGGCCGGAGAGTCGACCGGCGCGATGGAGGATACGACCCATCGGCCCCATGCCGGCCATTCGGGGGGGCTCCTGTCGGATCGGCATTTCAGGGTCGACACCGACAAACCGGAAAATCCCTTGAATCGTGCCTACCGGATCATTCTTAAAGTCGTCGAAGAGGACAACTTTCAGCCGTTCTCGCGGAAAGTACTCGAGATAATCCTTAAGGTGCTTGGCGTAGTGTCCCTGCTCCAAGTAGGGCCAATCTTCAAGCTCCGGATCTCGCAGATTCTCGATGGTAATCTGACGCCCTTGCTTGAGACGGTCAAAATTCCGTGACATGGCATCATAGAAGGGGAGTGGCTCCGAGCCCTTTTCATAACGCATCCACCAATGGGAATAGGTGCGTTCGATCGGGTTGCGCAAGGAGACAATAAGCTTCGCCTCGGGGAATTGGGCATGCAGCCTTGGTGCGATCGACGAGAAACAAAGACCGGCGGCAATCTTGGTTCCCATTACCGATTCGTCCCCATGCCCTTTGAAGTAGCTCTCCCGAAAGGCTTCCGTGTCGGGGGTATCATAATCGAGGAATTCCAGAATGGTCCGCTCCGGGGGCATGAAAATCGCTTCATGCTGTTTGAGGTAATGGTAGATCGAAGTCGTGGCGGATTTTGCCGCCCCTATGATCAGAAAGGGCTGTTTCATCGTTAGTAGCAATATTGCTGATCGCGAATCCGGGCGTCAAATCGGGCGAGAGATCGTCACTAAGAGCGAAGGGCGAAGGGCGAAGGGCGAAGGGCGAAGGGCGAAGAGCGAAGGGCGAAGAGCGAAGAGCAGAGAGCGGAAAGAAGGACAGAGTGGCTGAGTGGTTGAGTGGTTGAGTGGCGCGGTAGAAAAGAGGGTCTGAATGTCCGACTCCGACACGACGAGCCTTCGGTTTTCGCTAATGGGGAACAGGAATGGCGACGACTGTTAGCTCGTCGATGCCTGCAAAATCATCCGGATTGCAGGTATAGATCGGATGCCCACTACCCAGTGCGATGGCGGCGATCATCGCATCATAAGCCCGGGCTTTGGCTTTGACTTTGGCTTTGGCTTTGCGCCCCGATCGTCGAAGTGAGGCGGCAATCCTCCCGAACGTCCGGGCGGCGTCGGCATCAAAAGGAAGTGGTGTGAAATCGGCCTCAGCCTGCTGGAGGTGTGCCTGCCGAGCGACTCGTTCGTTGTCATCCGTCGCTACGAGTGGGCCGACCGATAGCTCCGCCAGAGTGATCGTGGTGATCAAGGGCTCAAGCGGCAAGTGCTCAGGACTTTCGATCTGTGTCAGCAGAATGAGCGTGCTGGTGTCCAATATCCCATGTTGGTGACGGGGCCCGGACGGCGTCATAGCGAGGAATCCAAGTGCGTTTCGAGGTCCCTGCGCAGCTTCGCCGGATCCACTCGCGGTAAGTGGTGCCACCGGTTTAGAAGAGTCTGTGCCGGGATAGGGGGACGCGCGACGCCGCGGAGCTCTGCTATTGGCCGGCCATCGCGTGTAACCATGACAGTCTCACCTTGGGCAACGCGCTCAAGCACTTCGCGGCTCCGGTTTCGGAGGTCCCTGACAGTTACGCTTTCATCCATAATTTACGCTTATGCGGTCACCCATCGGAGCTCGACTCCGGGCGCGTCGAGTGCTGCATTATCCACCATTGGTCCATGTTGAACGGTGATGGAATAAAGAGGGGGAGCCGGCCGGTGTCCCGATAAGGAGGAATTGTCCTTGGATCTTGCCACTCATGGATCTCGGCGTGGCCGTCGGCGAACGATATTCCCGCACTGCCCGTGTGGTAATTCCCGGGATAATCGCCATGGGTGATCTTACGAAACGCTCCGTTTCTTAAGCCGACCATTGGCTGGCGGAATCCACCGCCGTCAATGCTGTCGTGTCGTTCATCCATCAAAACCCAACGTTCCGACGGGGCAAGGGCGTCGGTCTGTTTCAACATGACCACATAATCTCGGCCGAAGGTCTGCTCAGGCAGCGGGGCACCCCACCAACGGTTCATCGAGTAACTCCGCACGCGCGGCATTATAGCGCCATTTTTGTAATTCGGGTGAGAGCCGTTGCTTGGATCCCCGGGGCATCGATACACCTTGGTATTCTCCACATAAGGCCATAACTGGTTGTCGCCAATAATCGACAATTCGGGATTGATCTCGCGCTCGTCACCGATTGGCAGCTGGAGGATCTCGGCGGGATTGCCGTCGGGGCCCGTCACCCAGTTCGGTTTGTTGGGCATGTTGCCATGCCCGCACGGAACAAACCCGTTGTGGTCATCGCTCCAGAGTTGCCAGGCCAGCGCAAGCTGCTGGTTGTTGCTCAGGCATTTAACGTTTTGCGCCTTTTCTTTCGCACCGGACAGGGCCGGCAAGAGCATGCTGGCCAGTATCGCGATGATCGCAATCACTACCAGGAGCTCAATCAAGGTGAAGCCGTCGTGTTGGGAGCTGAGAGGCCGACTTCCTCCAGCCCTTCCCTGATCATTTCTCATAACCACTTGTCCCGTTGTTTGCCCGTACGCTATTTGTTGTTCGAATCGTTTTCGCTATCCCGTTTCCTTTCCAAGCGCTTCTGCATCATTTGAGCAGTCTTTTGCGAACGAGCGTGCTGCGGATCGACCTCTCCCAAGAAGTCCATCATCGCTTGAAACGCCTGACGGGTTCCTTTTTTCGGGTTGGCAATCATCACCCGCTGGGCTTCCTCGACGAACTTATAGAGCCTCTTTTCTTGCTCCAAGCTCAGCTCTTTCCCCTCGATCGCTTGCTTTAAGCCTTTGAATGTCCCGATGTAATCCCCTCGGGCTAATGCCGCGTCGGCTTTTTTTAAGGCGCGACGCATCTCCTCGGAGGCGTCTGGGAAGCTCTTCTCGACTTGGGACAAGTCTGCCTCCTTCTGGCCACTGCAGCCCGATACCAGCAGAGCAAGCATGGCCCAGCCGAGGAAAATAGAATGGAATCCAAAAAGCCTACACATAAAATCCGTTGTTCGCCGAAGCCGTACCCTGACTCCGTGATCTCAAATCCCGATCTGACTTAGCGCCTGCCTTCCTTGCGCTTCACGTCGGCCTGTGCCAAGACGAACATTTCTCCTACAGGGTCGATTTTAAAATAGCTGCGCGACCTTGGCGGTGTCAACTTTTTGCGTTTGCAAGCTCGGGGCGATGAAGCAGGGCTATCGATGGTCGTCGATTTTAACGAGGGGCCGCCCCCCTTCGGAAGGCCGATTAACCGCTGCTCGTTACACGGGACGCCATGTCGGAAGTCCGTGATGGGTCTGCCTGTTTTTCCAACCAGTCGCAGGCCTTTGGCAACACGCGATCCCAGTGGAGGGACTTTGCCAGCTCCCAAGCATTGTGGCGCAAGGGTCGGTACGCCTCAGGTCGAGTCAGGAAAGCTCCGAGTCGATTCGCAAGGGCCTCGGGTGACTCTCGGGAGGCGACCACGCCGGTTTCGTCATCGCGGGTCGAGTCGATTAATCCGGCAACGGGGTAGACTGCCGCCGGCGTTCCCATGGCATTGGCTTCAAGGACATTGAGGCCCCACCCTTCTCTAACGGAGGTGTGGAGGAGCCAATGGGAGCACGCCAACAGCTCATTCTTTTTCTCCTCGGGAAGGTATCCGGTGAGCTCGCAAAAAGGCTCAAGGTTTCGATCCGAGACAAGCTGTCTCAAACGAGTCTCTTCGCCGCCTGATCCAATGATTGTCAATCGGGCATCAATCCCGCGTTGACGGAGGATGGAGAGGACTTCGATTGCGTGATCGACCCGCTTGTTCGGAGCCAGGCGCGACACCACCGCGAGCCGGAGCGGCTCGGTAAGGGGCT
>JAHEOI010000232.1 GCA_018610125.1 Verrucomicrobiota bacterium | reverse complement strand
TCCCAACGCAAACGCGCGCAAGCGCCCCTCGGTCAGGCGCTTCAGCGCAAGCTGCAAATGTCGCCCCAGCAGTCGCTGCAGGCCCTTTCGCAAAAATCGTATCCCAAAGAGGATGAGCGCAACCCCGCCGGCGATATCTAACAGCATCTCTCACTCTAACGGTTTCCGTTGGCACAGCCAATTTGGCACCCCGATCCTTCGTCGCTTCATGTTAAGAATTGAACAAGATATGGTAAGACGCCATGTGCGGTAGCATGATCAAGTTAAAACATGAAAGAGGGGCGGGGTGTACGTTTGTCTTTACGAGCACCGCCCACCATCACCATCATGGCGGCAATCGGAAAATCCATGTTTAATACGTTCAATCGGGCTCACTTGAACCATCTTTGCGCTCCATACGCTCCAAAGTGATGGATACGGCAGACGCCGCGACTGAGTCACTCTCATCCGGTTTTGCCACACTATATCCTATCCCACGGTCTCGGCAGTAAAACCGCCTTTCTTTTACGATGACACCAAGCTCGCAACAAGGCATCCCCTCATCGACGGAAACCCTCAAGCAATTGGAGGTGGATCCTCGGCAGGGACTATCAGCCGTCGCTGTCAACCAAAGGCAGGCCCAATACGGTCTCAACGCCATTGAGGAAAAGAAGACGCACCCCCTCGTTAAGTTCCTTTCTTACTTCTGGGGCCCGATCCCTTGGATGATCGAGGCGGCGGCGATTCTCTCGGGAGTGGTTCAGCACTGGGAAGACTTCGGCGTCATCCTGGCAATGCTTTTGATCAATGCAGGCGTCGGATTTTGGCAAGAGCACAAGGCCAGCAACGAAATTGAGGCCCTCAAGCAACGACTGGCCCCGCGCGCTCGAGTGCTGCGCGACGGCAACTGGAGCGATATCGATGCCAAAGAGCTGGTACCCGGCGACATCGTCCGGCTCCGTATCGGCAGCATCGTCCCGGGCGATGGGCAGATCCTTTCGGGAGAAAACATCACCGCGGACGAGTCCGCCCTGACAGGTGAATCGTTACCGGTCGAAAAGGCGATCGACGATCCGATTTATTCCGGCTGCATTGTCAAAAGCGGCAACCTCAACGCGGTCATCACCGCCACCGGGATGCGGACCTACTTTGCCAAGAGCGCCGAACTGGTCAAAGAGGCCGAGACGACCTCCCACTTCCAGAAGGCTGTCCTCCGGATTGGGAACTTCCTGATCGGTGTGACTGCCATTCTGGTGCTGGCGATCCTGATCGTTTCTTGGCTCCGTGGGGATCCCCTGACCGAGGTCCTGCTTTTCGCTTTGGTCTTGACGGTGGCCGCCATTCCGGTGGCCCTTCCCGCTGTTCTTTCGGTAACGATGGCCATCGGGGCGGGTCGACTCGCACGGATGAAAGCCATTGTCTCCCGCTTGGTTTCGATTGAAGAAATGGCCGGCATGAACATTTTGTGTGCCGACAAAACCGGGACATTGACGAAGAATGAGCTTGAAACCGCGGAGCCCGCTTTAGTCGAAGCCGAAAATCCCAAAGAAGTCCTGGTCCATGCGGCCCTGACTATCGATCCGAGTCAAGGCGATCAGGATCCGATCGACAAAGCGATCCTTAAGGCCATCAATGAGGACGAGTCACTCCAAGCCTTTAACCAGCTTGAGCTCCATTCCTTCGATCCGGTAAAAAAGCGGGCCGAGGCGACGGTGGAGCGAGATGGAAAGCAAATCAAGGTCGCCAAGGGGGCTCCGCAGGTGCTTATGGAGCTGTGCGAAACGGATGGATCGCTCCACGACAAGGTACAGCGCGCGATCGAGGATTTTGCGGCGAAAGGCTACCGAGCGCTTGGGGTGGCGGCCACCGACGAGAATGGCGCATGGCACTACCTAGGGGTGCTCCCGATGTGGGACCCGCCTCGAGACGATTCCGCCGAAACCCTCGCCCAGTCTTATGAACGCGGCCTCGATATCAAGATGGTCACCGGAGACCATCTCGCCATCGCCAAGGAAACGTCTCAACAGCTCGGCCTTTCGACGAACATCTACGCCGCTTCCGATGCCCCCAAAACCGAGTCCGGAGAGATTTCGATTCAGCCTGAAGCGGCCGAGCAAGCATCCGGGTACGCCGAAGTCTTTCCGGAGCATAAATTCAACATTATCAAAGCCCTTCAGGCCGAGGACCATATTGTCGGCATGACCGGCGACGGGGTTAATGATGCTCCGGCATTGAAGCAGGCGGATGTTGGCATCGCTGTGAGCCGCGCCACCGATGCCGCCCGCGCGGCTGCCGATCTCGTTTTGACCTTGCCGGGCCTCTCCGTTGTCACCCGAGCCATCGAAGAAGCACGCAAGATCTTCGAACGGATGACCTCCTACGCCACATTCCGGATTGCCGAGACGATTCGGGTCCTCCTTTTCATGGCGCTTTCAATCCTGGCGTTTCATTTTTATCCGGTCACTCCTATCATGATTGTTCTGTTGGCAATCCTGAATGATGTCCCCATCATGACAATCGCTTACGACAATGCCCCTGTTGCCAAAAACCCCGTCCGTTGGAATATGCGTCGGGTGCTAACGATTGCCACCACCCTCGGTGTCATGGGAGTCATCTCCACCTTCTTCCTCTATTGGGGTGTCAAAGCCTATTTCGATCTGCCACACGAAACCATCCAGACGATTATCTTCCTGAAGCTCCTGGTGGCCGGTCACCTGACCATTTTCCTAACGAGGAATACAGGCCCCATTTGGCAGAAACCGTTTCCAAGCTGGATCTTGATCACCGCAACCGAGCTCACGCAAATCCTCGGTACGTTGGCCGCTGTCTATGGTGTCCTGATCCCCGGAATCGGCTGGGGATATGCCCTGGCGGTGTGGGGATATTCCCTTGTTTGGTTTCTGATTAATAGTGGTGCCAAGATCATTGCCTATCGGATCCTTGGCATGACGCAAGAATCATACGCGATGGAATAGGAGCCACGTCTCCTTTTTTTAACAGAAGGACGCAAATTCCGCTGAACATCCGCCAAGATATGGGAAGCGCCGTTGGGAAACTCGTGCTTCGATTAGAAGTAGAGAGCAGAGCCAATCACTTTGCTGAGGCGCTATGAACAACCCACACCAAACAGACGTACTCATTGTCGGCGCAGGTCCGATCGGTTTATTGACAGCCTTGACCCTGACCGAGCTTGGTATCTCGGTCACCATTATCGATGAGGAAGGACAACGAGCTAAGCACAGCTACGCCACCGCGTTGCATCCTCGGTCTCTGCGGTTGTTGGATCGACTTGGGCTGTCAAGCGAGATCGAGAGCCGTGGAAAGCATGTCACCACGGTGGGCTTTTATGACTCAAGCCAACAGGGCAGGGAAATCGATTACTCCAAGCTTGAGGGGGACTTCAACTCCTTGGTGGTTCTTCCTCAAAATGAGCTCGAATCGGTACTCAGGCATAAACTGAGCGAAAAATCGGTCTTCGTCGACTGGCATCATCGGCTACGCCGCTTCAAACCAGAGGAGAGCAAGGTCGAAAGCGAGATTGAGGAGCTCTCTATGACCTCGCTCGGCTACGTGGTCCAAAGGTTCGAATGGACTGTCCATCGAACCCATCACCTCCAAAGCGCCTTTGTTATTGGATGCGATGGAATGCATTCGCTTTTACGGCGCCAACTTGCCTTTGATTGGCACAGCGCTTCATCCGCGGAACATTACGCCATCTTTGAATTCCAGTCGCATCAACCGATCTGCAATGACACAACTGTCATTCTGGATGAGTCGACCAAAAACGTGTTATGGCCGCTGGGCAACAACCGATATCGCTGGAGCTTTCAAATTCCGGCGTCGGAAATCTCAGATAGCCCCACAACCGGCCTCCAGCCTGTATTCATGATCGGCAAGCATGTTTTCCCCGGCGTCAGCCGTGACTTGCTTTTTGAGCTGCTCAATGACCGGGTGCCCTGGTGCAAGGAGAATATCGCCGACATTGACTGGTCTTTGCTTGCCGAGTTTCATACCGGAGTCACAACCTCCTATGGCGCAGGACGATGTTGGCTCGCCGGAGATGCCGCCCATCTTCATAGCCCTATCGGGATTCAGGGAATGAACTTGGGTCTGGTCGAAGCTGATGACTTCGCACGGAAGATAGCGGCAATACTTAAGGATGGCATTCCCCTCTCCACCCTACAGCAATACAATGACGAGCGTCTCGCTGAAGTAAAAGACCTTTTGGGGTTAACAGCTCGAGTGGAGCCTGCTGCCCAATCGCCCTCCTGGGCTCCCCCAAATCCCGAGCGGCTTCTCTCCTGTATCCCCGCCACCGGCAGCGATTTGGCAGGATTGATCGAGCAGTTGGGCTTTCAAATAAGCCGGACTGGTTGAAAAGCCCCCTGCCGACCGTTCTTGTTTTATTCTTCTTAGGGACGTCGTCCCCGAGGTCCGGGAGCGGACTGCAGCGGAGTGCAGTCCCTACCCCAACGGCGGAGGGAAGGGCATGCCGTAGCGCCGGCTGTTAGCCTGGTCGTCCCCGACGTCCCACTTGTTCAATGATGGATGGCGCGCACAGGAAAAGGGATGCGCACAAATTGAACGCTACCTTAATGGCATCAGCCCCGTTCTTTGGCACAGTGCACCCACCAAGACCAACTCCCCTTTAACCGACGGGAATTTGTTTCTTCTGAGAGCTTTGCGTCTCTTCCTTCGGGATATGGACTTTCAGCACGCCCTCTTGGAATTCCGCGCTGATGTTATCGGGGTTTGTGTTCTCGGGCAGAGTAAAGCTCCGGACAAAATTGCCATAGGCCCTCTCGACCCGGTGATACTTCTTCTCCTGTTGCTCTTTCTCGAATTTCCGCTCTCCTGAGACCGAAAGCACCCCATTTTCGACATTCACCTTCACGTCTTCCTTCTTGACCTCGGGCAGCTCGGCCACGACCGTATATTCCTTGTCATCCTCCGTCACGTCCACCGACGGCTGCCATTGAGTCAAGGCCATCGACTCGCCTTGCTCGGACAAGCTTGGCAAGTCCGAAAACATCCTGTCGATTCGATTGCGCATCTCCTGCAGCTCCCGAAATGGATCCCAGCGGCTCGGAGTTGAATTTTCCCTCCGCGTTAATAAGCTCATAACATCTCCCTTCGTTACAATTGTGGTTTCTTTATTCTTGTTTCGAATCTCCGCCTCCAATCGAGGCTTGATCTACTTTATCGCCCTCCTACGGGAAACGCTTCACCTCCCTTGGCATAAGCTTATCATTTTTTGATTCCTGCTGCCTTTGACCTGATACCGGCGGCTTACTTTTCGGAGAAACCCATTAAGGATAAGTAGTAGTCCGATTCAGGGCCATCCCCAATTCCCATAGCCAAGCCCAGGAGACCATACTGAGATTGGCTGTCTCGGTCCCCAAGGGGAGCTAAGGTCCCCATTTTCAGGAAAGGAACGCGACAATGCACACAATAGAACAGGACACGCGACATTTGGTAGAAGCACTCAAAACCTCGGCTCTCTACAAGGATTATGAGCGCGCCTTTTCGAGAAGCACCGGCCTTCCTCTTAATCTGCAGCCGGTCGAGCCATGGCACTTAGCCCATCACGGTAAGCGACATGAGAATCCCTTTTGTGCCATCGTGACCGGGGAAAGCAGCCCATGTGCCGATTGCCTTCGGACATACCATAAACTTGCCAAGGAGGCGGAAAAGGGACCTCGCACTTTGATCTGTCAAAATGGCCTCTTTGAGGCGGCCGTGCCGATCCATATCGGCAACCGTCTGGTTGGATTCCTCCAGACCGGACAGGGATTCCCGAGCACGCCCACCACCCAAGCCTTCGAGGAGGTCGCTGCGAATCTTGCCGCGCAAGGGTTGGAAACCGATCATGACACATTGCGGCAGGCCTATTTTAACACTCCGTTGATATCGAAAGAGCACCGAGACGCCGCCATCTGTCTCTTGACGATCTTTGCCGACCATCTCTCCCGGATTGCCAACCAGACGCTCTTGCAGCATTCAGACACCGAGCCGGCGATAATTCGGCGTGCGAAGGATTTCATCCAAGAGCACCACGCAGAGAAGCTCAGCCTGGACCGGGTGGCACACCAGGTAAATGCAAGCCCCTTCCACTTTTCCAAGACATTCAACCGGTTCGTCGGCCTTAACTTCACCGAGTACGTCTCGCGCGTACGAGTCGAGAAAGCCAAATCGCTGCTCCTTAACCCACACCTCCAGATCAGCGAGATCGCCTTTGAAATCGGGTTTCAATCGGTGACCCATTTCAACCGGATCTTCAAGAGGATCCTGGGGGTCTCGCCCAGCGAATTTCGGGCCAATCTCGAAGGAGTGCACTCGGGATCGTGCAATGGGGAATACCAAGATCTCGTTAGCTTCCGCCAGCTAGAGCCATCAACGGAGATCAATCCATCCGTTTTCCAGACGGCGGATTACTGCCATTCGTGAGAGCCCTGGACGTCGGGGACGACGTCCCTATCACTTCCGCTTGTGTCAAAGCGCGAGTTCGACGTACGTTTTCAAAGAAACCATCTTGGGTACGTAATCAGGGAGCCGATCAACCTTTAACGTGAAAGGATCGACGTGGCGGGAAATTCTCAAACACGCATTGTAAGTCGGAAGGCGCAGCGCCAGAGCACAGGGATTCCGATCATTGGGATCGGGGCCTCGGCTGGAGGATTGGTGAAATTTCAGCGTTTCTTCTCTGAGATGCCTTCGGATAGCGGGGCCGCTTTTATCGTTATCCAACACGCGCCACCCGATGCTCGAAGCGCGTTAACACAGCTCTTGCAGCGACGCACCAATATGGAAGTGGCACCGGTCGAAGACGGAGTTGCTCCCCGGCCCAATACGGGCTACGTAAGCCCTTCCGACAAGCAATTGGCCCTCATTGATGGCACGTTTCAATTGATGGAGCCGAGAGGACCTCATGCTACATGGCTGCCGATCAATTTTGCTTTCAGGTGTCTGGCCGAGGAAATGGGCCGGCGAGCGATCGGAGTTATCCTCTCCGGCTCGGGAAGTGATGGGACCGAAGGGATCAAAGCGATTCATCGGCAAGGAGGGATTGTCTTGGCAGAGGATCCCGACCTGGCCGAGCAGGCCGGGATGCCACAAAGCGCCATTGATACCGGATTGGTCGACCATGTCTTGCCGGCGGATCAAATGCCGAGCCGCATCATCCAGTTGCTCCATCATCCTTACCTGAGTCAGCAAGCAACCAAGGTCGACGAACGGGCTGACGACACGTTGCAAAAGATTCTCGTCCTGATTCGACATGAATTGGGAACGGACTTTTCGCAGTACAAACGAAGTACGATCCAACGCCGTGTCCAAAGGCGGATGTCGATCAACCACCTCGAAAGCTTGCCCGAGTACTTTGAGTATCTTGTGCGGAACACCCAAGAGGTAAGGGCCCTTTTCCGGGACTTTCTGATTGGAGCGACCAGCTTTTTCCGGGACCAATCCTCCTTGGAAGGCGTCAAACAAGAGGTCTTTCCGGAGATACTCGGCTCAAAGTCGCCATCAGAGATGGTACGGATTTGGAATGTGGGCTGTTCCACCGGAGAGGAGGCCTACTCGCTGGCAATGCTCCTGGCCGAGCACCAAGAGCAAGCAGGTTCAAAGCCCCTCAATGTGCGAATCTTTGCCAGCGATATCGACGAGGAGGCGATCGAAAAGGCCCGAGAAGGCCTATACCCCGGCAGTATCGTCAGCGATGTGGGGCGTCACCGGCTGGCACGATTTTTCGTGACGGAGCAAAGGCTCTATCGTGTCAAAAAGGAGATTCGGGACATGCTCGTTTTTTGTGTCCACAATGTCGCCAAAGACCCGCCTTTCTCTAAGATCGACCTGATTTGTTGCCGGAACTTGCTGATATACTTCACCACGGAGCTTCAACGAAAAGTCTTGGAAACCCTGCACTATGCCTTGAATCCAACTGGCTTCCTCTTTTTGGGAGCTTCCGAATCCATCGGCGGCGTCCCCCAGCTCTTTTCACCGGTCAATCCGGAGGTCAATCTCTTCAAGCGCCGGGAGGCGTCGCGTTCCTCGGTACCGTTCGAAACAAGCTCGTTCCCAATTCGGCGTCGCGACCCGGCCATCAACCCGCAGCCGACAGGGAGCTCCTTCTCCATCAAAGAGGAGCGTCTGAAGGAGCTCCTTCTGGAGAATATTGTGACCGCCTGCGTCATCGTTAACGAGCGCAACGAGATCGTTTACACCTATGGCAAAGCGACGAAATTCTTTGGCATCCAACCGGGCCGGGCCGACTTGAATATTATCAATATGGCCCCTCAAGGATTGAGGGCCGAGCTTGTCAGTGGACTGGAGAAGGCCCGTGAGGAGCATCGTACGGTGCAAACCAGGAATGTCCCTCTTCATCGAATTGAAGACCGGCCTGTTGCGATCGACCTCAAGATTGTGCCGGTCGACAAAACCAAGGAGCTGCACGGGCTGGCGATGGTCTTTTGCGATCTCACCGAGGATCAGGTTGCACCGGAGGAGTCGGAGGGATTGGGAGTTACGGCAGAAGGCAAAACGGGTGGCGAGCTTCAGCAGGAGCTCGAGAGCACACGGGACCGCCTTCGCGCCACCGTGGAGGACCTGGAAACCTCCAATGAGGAGCTCCAATCTTCCAACGAAGAGCTGCAGTCCACCAACCAAGAGCTGGAAACGTCGCAAGAAGAGCTCCGCTCCACCAACGAGGAGCTTTCCACTGTCAATGCCGAATACCAGGAAAAGCTTGAGGAGCTCAATCGCGTCAAGAGTGACGTGGAAAATCTACTGGAAAGCACCGATGTCGCTTGCATCGTCCTGGACGAAGACTTGCATGTTAAGCGCTTTACTCCTCAGGCTCATCAGATGATTCGCCTCATCAACGCCGATATCGGCAGGCCTGTTACCCAAATCGCCTCCAATCTTCATTACGAGAAGCTGGAAGCCGATTCGCGCGAGGTGCTCCGGACCTTGAGCACACTCGAGCGGGAGCTTGAGATGAAATCGGGCGCGTGGGTTCTCTTGCGGATCATGCCATATCGGACCGCGGAAAATATTATCGAGGGTGTCGTCATCGTGTTTATCGATATCTCCAAGCGCAAGAACATTGAGCAAGAACTGGAACAAGCGCGGGAAGAGATTAAGCGCTTAAAAGGCGAGACCAAATGAGTGCCCGGTCCCTTTGAGAGAATGCGTCACCGGTTTCAATCCGGCGTCGGTAACGAAACCGTTCCCCTCGCAAGCGGTATCCACTCCTGCCTGGCAAGAAAGGAATACATATGGATGACGAACGTTGGAACCAGCTTCGGGAACAAGCTGAACAAATGTTACGGGAAGGCAAGGACGCCGAAGAGGCACTCTATGATCTGGAAGTATTCCAGACCGAGCTCTCGATTCAAAATGAGGAGCTCCGAAATGCCGTCAAGGCAAAGAGCGAGGCGTGGCGTCGGTATTACGAGCTTTATAACGAGGCGCCGGTCGCTTATCTCACATTGGATGCTGACTCACGAATCAAGGAGGGCAATCAGGCTGCGGCAAGGCTTTTAGGCAAGGAGAAAGCAACATTGAATGGCGAAGCCCTTTCCGCATTCTGTCCTCGGGATCAGGCAGACCGACTGCATCTCTTCCTTCGGAGCTTTGATGAGCAGACAGAGAAGAAAAGCTGTGAACTTTGCTTCCAACCGCCGACAGGGCAGATTGTCGAGACCCTCGTTGAGGCCACTCCTTTCCGGGAGAAAGACGGCCCTCACTTGTTTCGCATGACGCTCGTCGATATTACCGAGAAGAAGCAAGGCGAGCGTGCTCAGCGGCTTCTGGCCGGAATCGTAAACGCCTCGAATGAAGGCATCATCAGCGTCGACGTCGCCGGGAAAATCTGCTCCTGGAATCCGGGTGCCGAGAAGATGTTTGGCGTAAGTGAGTCCAAAATGCTCAATCAGCCGCTCACTTCCTTGATCCCCGCTTCCTTCCCTCGAGAACGAGAGGCTCTGCTCGAGGCCATCCGAAAAGGGAAAGAAATCAAAGATTATCAGATTGTCACACAGTCGCAATCGAACGCGTCGGTCGACGCCTCGATTACGGTATCGCCGCTCTACGATGAGGCCGGCGCGTTAAGCGGGGCCGCGGTACTGATTCGCGATGTGACCGAGCGCCGGCGCTTGGAAAGGGAAGTCTTGTCGGTCGTCGAGCGCGAGCAGCGGCGGATTGGACAGGATTTACACGACGGGCTCGGCCAAATGTTGGCGGGACTTAGCTACTCGGCCGAGACATTGGAATCGAAACTGAAATCACAAAACGACGCCTTGGCTGAGCAAAGTCAGGCCTTGCGGGAGGGATTGGTCGAGGCCCTTACCCTTTGCCGAAACATCGCAAAAGGTTACACCCTTTTTAACCTGGCGCCCTCGGGGATTCAAGGGGCACTCGAGCTCGTGGCCGATCGTGTCGAAAAGGAAAGCGGGGTCCGCTGTCGTTGTCACATTGAAGCCGAGGCAGCCGTGCGCGACCGATCCCTCGCGAGCCACCTTGTTCGTATAGCCCAGGAGGCCATCCACAATGCCATCCGCCATGGCAAAGCAACCAACGTCGATGTCGAGCTCGAGCGCGATCAAGAGCGGCTATTCTTGATCGTGAAGGACAACGGCCACGGAATGGATCCGAATGCCTTGGATCAACAAAAGGGAATGGGGTTGCAGACAATGCGATATCGAACCGATATGATTCACGGTTTCCTCGACATTCAGTCCCGCAGCTCCGGAGGAATCATTGTCGTTTGCAGCATCCCGTTTTAGCTTCACGGTCCCTCATGGTTAATGTGAATAACCTGTGGATGAGCGCTGAGTTATTCCCATGCAGCCCAGGGAAGCAAGCTAAAGGAGGAGACAAAGGTAGGTGAAATCCCTATAACGGCAAAGTAGAAGCGACTGCCAGCCGCTTGACGAAGCCTTGCGGCAGCGACGCGGTCAGCTCCTTTGGTTCTTTGGGAGAGAGTAATTGCTTTAGGATGAAGCTTTCACGAATCTGCTCGGCGATGGAAGCCGCCTTGCTGCCGACTCGCTGGACCATCAGCGGCAAAAGCTGTTGGGTGGCCGCTTGGATTTGTTGCATCTCGCTACGCACTCATTCGTTGATGCCCCATCCCCGGACCGTCCTTGAAGAATACAAAGTCCGCCGAAGGAGATCCTGAACGCGAGGCTGAGCACGCTTCTCAACAACGTCCGGTCCCTTAGTAGGCAAGTCAAATGTCTGCGCAAAGAATGCGAGGTGGTTCCGGTCCGCAACGGTCTCAAGGTACTGATAAGGCGGCATGCGCAACTTATCTTCAGCCGGCCCTCTCAACAAGCCGACCAGGGCCGTCGCCTCGGCAGGCTTCGTCGGAACCACGCTTTCCAACCAAATCCGAACCCCTTTGGGCACCACTCGCCTTCCATTAATCGACACAATCAGCACGTTGGCGCGCACAGCTTCCTGAAAGGCAAGTCGATTGGAGCCCAATATATCGAAACGCCAGAGGTTCCAGTCGCATTCGACATCGCCGACCACGGACTGCGCAAGCCCGCTGCATGTCTCCTTGGCAACAGTGCCGCATTCAAAGTCCTCATAAGCCGCAAAGATCCGACAATAGCGATTGCCCGAAACCGCTCTGACCGGCGTTTGTAAACCATCGGTATCGTTCATGGACGCCTCCAACATTGCTCTGTTTTTCCTCCGAATCCTCCGAAATGACTCTTTTGCCAACCGGCGAGCCGATACTGTCCGGGTTTTCTAAACGCAACCTAGCCATATCTTGCCGGGCCGGCTCCACCTTTTTTGGTCGATCATACTCACCTTTTGCCGAAATCCACCGAAACAAAAGAAAAGAAGAAAGTGCCAAAAAATGGGCAGATAAATCCGGGTAGGTCGGTTAGATTGATTTGATCAGACAATATGAGCCATATGAGTCACAGGACGCCTGATCGTCCATTCAAGGGGCTTGTCTCCAAGGTCGAGGAGTCCGTGAGCGAGCAAACCGGACACCGCCTCTCAAACCGGAGCATTCCTCTTCGTGGGAATTCGGAATTGAGTTGGGAGAGGAAAGGATTATGAGTGAAGGAGGTGACCTGACCCTGGACCTGACCCATTTGGGTCTTAATGTTTCGACGATTTTTCGCAATCCGGCACCGGCCAAGCTTTATGAAGAGGCATTGGCTCATGAGCGAGGGACCGCGATCGCCGCCTCCGGCGCCCTGATCGCATTGTCCGGCCCAAAGACCGGGCGGAGCCCGCGGGACAAGCGCATTACCGAGCACCCGGATTCCGGAGACGATATTTGGTGGGGTTCCGTCAACATCCGAATGCCGCAATCTGTGTTCGAAGTCAATAAAGAGCGCGCTGTCGATTACTTGAACACATTGGAGCGGCTCTTTGTCATCGATGGCTACGCCGGCTGGGATCCCGATTACCGACTGAAGATTCGCGTGATTTGCGAGCGTGCCTACCATGCGTTGTTCATGCACAACATGCTGGTGCGGCCCAGTCGGGATGAGCTCCGGGACTTTGGAGAGCCGGACTTCGTGCTTTACAACGCAGGGCGCTTTCCCGCCAATAGTCAGACGACAGGAGTGACGTCAAAGACCGCGATCGACCTCTCCTTTGAGCAGCGCGAAATGGTCCTCCTCGGGACCGAATATGCCGGTGAAATGAAGAAAGGGCTCTTCACGGTAATGAATTACCTAATGCCCAAGCGAGGCGTCTTGTCGATGCATTGCTCGGCCACGGAGGGAGAGGACGGGGACGTCACCCTCTTTTTCGGGCTTTCCGGCACCGGCAAGACCACGTTGTCGGCCGATCCCAATCGATCGCTTATCGGCGACGACGAGCATTGCTGGACGGATCGTGGCATTTTCAATATCGAGGGAGGCTGTTACGCCAAAGTAATCGACCTCTCGCCCGAGCAAGAGCCCGAGATACATGATGCGATTCGCTTTGGCACCGTGCTTGAGAATGTGGTCTACGACGAAGCCACCCGGGAAGTCGACTTCAACGACAATTCAATCACAAACAACACCCGGGCCTCTTACCCGATTGAATTTGTTCGGAATCACAAGCCGATCGCACTCGGTGCTCACCCCAGCAATATTATCTTCCTGACCTGCGACGCGTTCGGGATCTTGCCCCCTGTAAGCAAACTCACCCCGGCACAGGCGATGTACCATTTCATCAACGGCTACACCGCCAAAATTCCGGGAACAGAAGTGGGCATTGAAGAGCCGAAGGCAACCTTTTCGGCGGGATTCGGTGCCCCCTTCCTGGTTTGGCCACCTGCCAAATACGCCGAGCTTTTGTCCCGGAAAATGGCCCGACACCAAACCAAGGCCTGGCTCGTCAATACAGGCTGGTCCGGTGGCGACTACAATACCGGCCGGCGCATACCGCTCAGGCACACGCGCGCCATCCTTGATGCCATTCACGGCGGAACGTTGGATAACGTGCCGTCCCGTGAGGACCCCATTTTTGGCATGGCGGTGCCGACCACCTGCCCCAAAGTCCCTTCCGAGCTCCTCTGGCCACGCAACGCTTGGCAGGATCCGACAGCGTATGACCGGGGCGCGAAAGCGCTGGCCGCCCGATTCCAAGAAAACTTCGAATCGGCCGGTCACGACGCGAGCTCGGAAATCGCCTCAGCCGGACCGAAAACGTGAAGTCCGCCAGAGGAGGTCAAGCGTTTGCCAATAAACGGTTAGTGGAACCCAACCTCGGATCGTAGGCTCCTAATAGATATATGAGGCTCTTAACCGACCATCCCAGATTGTTCGAAGATTTTCTGCATGTCCCGGTTGAATGGGAGCCCGTCGAGAGGAAGTCGGACTCCGACGCCTCGTCATGCGTCTGGAAGCTACTTGGACGCGACTCGGCGGGATGGACCGCCCCCTACACGCCCGATTCGCCGAATCGCTTTTGGGAGCATGTCGTTTTAATGAGCGAGGCCGATCGATCTCAGTTCGATCTGCTTCGAGACGCCCTTCGAGCACAACGGCCTGTCTCGGGTCCCGTGGCCGCGCTCGCCTTAAAGGGACACGGATTTCACGGGCAGCGAGATCGACGCTGGCAGAGCCCTTTTGGCAATCTTTACCTGACGGTGTACTTCCCGACCGATTTGCCGGCAGCCGAGTTTCAGTCCACTCTCACAATGTTCCCGGCGGTGGCTGCCGTCGATTCGATCCGCGAGCGGCAACCGGACGCAGCAGCAGGCATCAAATGGATCAATGATATCGTCGTCGAAGGGCGAAAAGTGGGCGGTGTGCTCACGCAGACGGTTCTCGATCAAGGAAGCATCACCGATTGCGTGCTTGGGATCGGCCTGAATGTCGGCAAGACGCCGGCAATCGAGCCGACACCGTTTGTGCCTGCGGCGACATGTCTCGCTGAAGTCTCCCAGGATGGCACCCATGCCCTCCACGACGTTTTCTGGTCGGTCCTGCGCCATCTCGCGAGGCGATACAACGAGGCCGTTCAGGACAAAGGAAAGGCCCTATTCCACGCCTACCGGGATGCCAGTTATCTCCTGACAAAGCTTTTCCCGGGGCCGACTCGCTCGAAGACGGATCCCTTTGTCATGGCCGCCATTGAAAGCTCGGTGCGGGCTCGCTTCCCGAGCGCACGCGTGACGGACATTCAACCGATTGAATCGAATTCCGCATCTCAAGCCAAGCATGATATTCACTAAAAGCCAAAAGACGATTCGAGTCATGCTCACGACCTTTCGCGACGGGCTGCAAAGCGCCCTCGGGGGCAAGGTGCGCTTGAATGACATCTTGCCGGCCATGGAAGCCGCGACGTCGGCGGGGATTCGCCATTTTGAATTCGGAGGCGGGGCCCGGTTCCAAGCCCCCTATTTTTATGTCGGAGAGAATCCGTTCGAATGCATGTCCCGCATGCGGGAAGTTGCCGGACCTGAAGCCGACCTTCAAATCCTGACGCGGTCGGTTTCCGGGGTGACGCTCACGACGCAACGGCCTGAAACCCTGGCATTGCGGGCCAACCTCATGAAAAAGCACGGCACGACATGGGATCGAAATTTCGATTACATGAACGATGTCGACAACTTGGCACAGACCGGTCAACCGATTGTCGATGCCGGAATGCACCACCAGGTCTGCATCGCTCTGATGGGCCTTCCCTTTCACTCAAACAAGGTTCATACACCCGATTTTTACATCGATGTCATACGCCGCCTGTTGAAGAAAGAGGTCCATTTCGACTCGGTCTGCTTGAAAGACGCCTCGGGCACCGCCGATCCACGCACGTGCTACGAAACCGCGCGGGGACTCAAGAAGATTCTTCCCCCTGAAGTGCCCCTTTGGCAGCACACCCATGACACCGCATCGCTTGCCATCCCGGATTACATGGCCGGCATCGAAGGAGGTGTCGACGGGATCGACCTCTCAGTGCGACCGCTCGCTTCCGGAACCGTGCAGCCCGACGTTCGCTCAATGGCACACGCCCTCAAAGGGACCGGCTATCGCCTGGATATCGATCCAAACAAAATGCCCGAGATTGAGCACCTCCTTTCCGAGGGATTGGAAAATTATCAATTCTCACCCGTGACGATTGTACCGGATGCACGCGTCGTGGCCTTTCCGATGCCCGGCGGCGCAATCGGTCCCAATATCCACATGATGACCGAGGCCGGCATCGAAGACAAATATGGCGACGTCTTGGCCGAATTCCCCGTCGTCGTCAAGGCCGCCGGCGCTTGGACCAGCGTCACACCGGGCAGCCAGCAATATTGGCTCCAAGCCTTCAACAATGTCTTGTACGGGCGATGGAACAAAATAAGTGCCTCGCATGCGAGCCAAGCCACTGAAATGGCGCATCCGCCTCTTCTTCAATTGGTCTACGATTTCGGGATTCGAACCGAGCTCTTGCCACCGATCATCTTTTTGGGAGTGGGATCGCTCACCGATTTTCGCCCTCTCCTCCGAAATCCCGTCAGCTTTCTTTTGGGGGCGGCCGCTCAAATCGGAATCTTCGTGGCGGCACTTGGCGCCTACTATGGGTTTGGCTTCACCATCAAAGAAGCGGCCTCAATCGGGATTATTGGGGGAGCGGATGGCCCGACCTCCATCTTTCTGACGGCAATCCTGGCCCCGGAACTGCTGGGAGCTGTGGCGGTCGCTGCTTACAGCTACATGGCCCTCGTCCCCATCATTCAACCTCCGATCCTGAACTTGCTCACGACTCATAAGGAACGCTCGATCCCGATTACCGAGCTCGGCAATCCATCCCAGACCGCTGTTATCCTCTTTCCCATCGTGACCGCGATGCTCGCGTCCCTCCTCGTGCCGTCTTGTGCTCCGCTGCTCGGAATGCTCATGTTTGGGAACCTCCTTACTGAATCCGGCGTCACCGACCGCTTGAGCCAGACCGCTGGAACCGCCCTCATTAATGTCGTCACGCTCTTCCTTGGGCTTGTCATCGGCGCCACAATGGTAGGTGAAGCCTTTTTGAGCTTGAACACCCTTTTTATCTTGATCCTTGGCGCCATTGCGTTCATCATCGGGACCACAGGGGGTATCCTACTGGCCAAGGGGCTCAATTTCTGCCTCCCGGTCGATCGAAGGCTCAATCCCTGCATCGGTGCCGCCGGAGTCTCCGCTGTCCCAATGACGGCCCGGGTCGTTCAGAACTATGTTAGTCGCCATTCCAACGGCGCGGTCAATCCCTTGATGGCGGCCATGGGTCCCAACGTCGCCGGGGTTATTGGGTCGGCGGTCGCCGCGGGAGTGTTCCTGGCCTTATTACAATGACTTTAAACCCGATCAATTCATCAACCGTCGAGCCATTACCCCTATGAGCACTCACAGCAAACCGGCCTCGAATGGAGGGCAATACCTCATGGAGCGGAAGGCATTGCCGGCATTGCTTGAAGCCCTCAAAGCCGAGGGCTATCAGCTCGTGGGACCCACCCGGCGAGATGGGGCCATTGTCTATGATCGGATTGAATCCGATCAAGATCTCCCGATCGGATGGACCGATCGACAGGAGGCAGGCACCTATCGCCTGGAACGGCGCTCGGATCAGGCAGTCTTTGGTTACAATGTCGGGCCGAATTCCTGGAAAAAGTTCCTGCATCCCCCTCAAATCCGTCTCTGGGAAGCCAAAAAAGAAGGTCAATCGATAAGCATCCGGTCCGACACTTCGCCACCCCCGAGATACGCCTTTATCGGGGTGCGGGCATGCGAGCTACATGCAATCCGGAAACAAGATCGCATCTTCATGCACGATCGTTTTACAGACCCTATCTACAAGGCGCGGCGCGATGATAGCCTCATCGTCGCGGCAAACTGCTCGCAGGCCGCAAAAACCTGCTTTTGCGTTTCCATGGGGACCGGACCCAAAGTCGATCAAGGATTCGATCTTGCCCTGACCGAGATGATCACGACAAATGAGCACCAATTCCTGGTCGAAATCGGATCGAGCAAGGGGGCGGCGGTTCTGCAGTCGCTCCCGCTCAAGCCGGCCGGCGAGCCGG
>JAHEOI010000231.1 GCA_018610125.1 Verrucomicrobiota bacterium | reverse complement strand
CGCCGAGCGCCGCCAGACCCACGTGGAGGCTTCCAACCAGACCCCCACCCGCTTGTGCTAATATTTCCGTTACCATAGTTTTCCTTTCGTTCTGATCAACGACTCCCACGATTTGTTCATGGTCCAGCCGCTGAAATCGTCAAACTCTTCAAAAATTTTTCCGGACCCTTCCCTACCAAGAGAGATCTTGGATTTTAGACGCTTTCGTTTTGTCTTGAGCGGCAACCGGCGTTGATTAATGCTCCTCCGACTGGCAAATCAGCATCGTGAACACCGCTGTCAGAAGCATGAATACCAACGCCTGCACAAAGCCCGCCAGCAGTTCGAGAAAGTAAAACGGAATCGGGATTAACCAATTGAAGCCCGGGAGGATAGTCGTCATGGACTCCATGATATTCTCTCCGGCAAAGATATTCCCGTATAAGCGAAAGCTCAGCGAGATCGGGCGGAAGAGGATAGAGACGACCTCGAGGACCCCCACCGCCATAAAGACAATCACCATGAGCGCCTTCAGCAAACCGGTGGTGTGCCCCTTGGGAGCAAAGATGTGCTGCAGGAAGCCGATCGGCCCATTGGCTTGAATCGCCCAAAGAAACCAGCAGGCAAAAAAGATCAACGCCATGGCAAAGGTCATATTCATGTCCGCGTTGGCGCCGCGAAGCCAAGGCTCCGTGACGAGAAAGCCATGGTCCGTTTCGACCCCCATGCCAACCGTCCCCACACCCGGGATTAACCCGATCCAATTGCCGAACAGGATAAAGATAAAGATCGTGGCGAAGAGCCAGAAGGTTTTGCGAACCAGCTCATGGCCGATGATGCTCTCCAAGAAATTGTAAAGGCTTTCGACCATCCATTCCCAAAAGTTCTGCAGCCCACTCGGGACCTCTTGCATATTCCGAGTGGCAAGCTGGGCAAACACGATCAAGCCGAGGGCGACGATCCACGAAACCAACATGGAGTTCGTAATGGGGAAGTTACCAATCCAGAAAATATCGACCGGCTCCGGCGAGAGTCCATGACCTCCCTCAGCTTCCCCCCCCTCTCCATGCGTTCCTTCCGCAGCGGCTGCCTCGGACGATTCACTTGCCACAGCATGCTCGCCCTTCCCTTGGCCGTGCCCTTCCTGCGCTTGAGCGAACATCGCAGGGAAGCCCAGCAACAAGCTTACCAGAATAATTGAACTAAGCCACTTCATGCCCATTTATTCGCATCAAATCCGTGTCAATTCTCCACCTTCCCAATTTCCCCGACGGCGCAACGGCGCCCACCCCTTCAACAGGCGCCCAACACCATGATGGTGGGTCACCATTTTCACAAGTGATTTTTTACTCTTCTTCGCCGACGGGGATCTTCTTTAATTCCTTGGCAGTCCAGGGCGCGGATCGATCGCTGACCTTCTCACGCACAGCCGCGACTTCTTCCGGTGTCACGGCCGTGGCGTTGTGACCCCACTCCTCATTCTGACGAATATAGGTCAGAACCGCCGCGATCTCTTGGTTTGAAAACCCACTCCCAATCGCCGGCATCGGGACCCCTTGCCATGTCTCCCCGGCAACTTCGATCGGTCCGGTCAATCCGTTTAAGACGATACGGATGATGCGATCGGGCCCGGACGCCAGGACCCATTTCGAGCCTTTAAGCGGCGGGAATTGGCCGGGCATCCCTTCCCCGCTCGCCTGGTGACAAGCCGAGCAAGTTTGGTAGACCTGTTTCCCTTGAGCCATGAGCTTATCCCCTTTGTCCTGCGGCTGGAGCGATTCAACATACTCGAGGCTCCGATATGGCTCATAGACATTGGCGCGAAAGCCGCCCGCATGACGGTCCAAGTACATCCCGCCCGCGTAGAGAAGGACCCCGACTGCAATCAGCGTCAACATTGGGGCAATGCCGACATGCCGGCTTACGGCTGGGGGCTGTTCATCGCCCGCTTGGGGATTCGATGTATTCCGGTTTGCTGAGCTCATTGTTAAGCAATACTTCCTGGTGCCAATTCCTACTCGAACTGATTCGCATTGACCGTCGGCTTGGACGGCTGCTGCCCACTTTGCTGTTTTTTGTTCTGCTTCTCGTCGCTCTTTTCTTGCTTTTTGGGAAGCGGCGCCTCAAACAAAGGGACCTCGGCTTTCAAGTGAAGGAGGTAATCGACCAAGGCCTTGGCATCCTCGGTCGGAACGAGCTCATACCGACCGTTCGGCGAAACCTGCTCCTTCAGGCCCAAAGCCGTCAAATTCAACGCGTCCGGCGAGCCATCGCCGACCACCTTTCGGATTTCGAACAGGTAACGGTACGGCGGCATCGTCGAGCCTTCAACCATCCATTCAGGGGCATAGAGATGTCGAAGATGCCATGCTTCGCTCGTACGGCGGGCACCGACGTTGCTCAAATCGGGGCCTTTTCGCTGCGAACCGAGCTGTACCGGGGATTGATACAAGTAATCGCGAGCGACCGTGCGCCGCTGTCCCCATCGCGGGATGTCTCCTCCCGTTCCCCTCACTTGCTGCGTATGGCAATAGACACATCCGTTGGAGCGATAAACCTCCTCGCCCCGCTTGACCTGACCGGGCGGGGCGGTCGGATAAATCTCCCCCGTTGCCTCGGCCACAGAGGGCTGTTCGTGCCCCACTTGCTGAAACGGTGCCACTAAAAACGCATACCATGAGCTGCCAAGCGTTACAGAGGCAACCAAGAAGAGCCTGAAACCGCGACTGCGATTCGCATAGGCAACCACGGCCACAAGAATCCCGATAGCCACAAGGGCCACGAGGACCCAGAGCGCCACCGTGCCCAAACCTTTAATACTAAGAAACAATTTTTCCAAATTCATGCGCCCACCTCAACGGCTTCCGTTGGTTGAGTCGAGTTAACGATCGTCGCCACCCAATCGGCAAACGCGTAACGATAGTAAAGCACCCCGAGATTCAGGAAGAGCACAACGTGTCCAAGCAAAAAGAAAACGTCGCCAATGGTACTGATTCGCATGTAGATCAAGCTCGGTTCGACCGCTTGCATAAATTCGACGTCGGCCTGTTGCAAGAGTCCCCCCTGCACGATGCCACTGATCGCCAATGGCACGACATAGAGCACCACCCCGAGCGCGGCAAGCCAGAAATGGACCGAAATCAACCTTGGAAATGGCCATTCCATCCGCGCCAAACGCGGCACAATAAAATAAAGCGCTCCAAAAAGGGTCATGGCAAAAAATCCATAGACCCGCAACAGCGATTGAGCCTGCGTGAACTCCGTCAGCTCAACAATCGTGCTGACCGGCTTGATCGCCGTCACAAAATCGACAATCCCAGCCACGAAAAATGCCACCCCTCCAAACAGGACAAATCGATACGGCACTGATTTTAAAAAGCTGCCATAATGGCCGGAAACCGTTCGGTGCAGGACATTCGCCAAAACCAACAATACCAGGATGACAAACAGATTGGTCACAGCACTGAGGTTCGGCAGCCAAGCCGGAACCGGAGCCCCGTGAGGCACATCTCCCCAGCTCCCGAAAAGGGCCAGCAGCCACAAGATCAACATCACTTGATACCGACTGTACAGGGGCCTCTCCGCCACTTTTGCCGCAAAATAAAAGAGCACCGCCAGACCGATGAGCCCGAAGTAAATCGTCCCAAGGTTATGGATGTACCACCAGTCGGCGACGGCCTGCATCACGCCCCGGAGACCGACAAAATTCAAGAGGTAACAAGCTCCGGCATAGGCCCAAGGGAACCAGAACAAGGCCAGGAAAAGGAACCATATCGAGGGATACGGATCCTCTTCATTTCGCCAAACAAACGTCATCACCGCCGGGATGGCCATGAATGCGTAACAGACAAACAAGATCACGTTCGTGTAATGGGGCATCTCCAGCCAAGCATGGCCCGTGGTGAGTCCGCTTAAAATACCGAGCAATCCGATCAAGATCCCGACATTCCAAAAGAGCGCGCCCATGAAAATCATCCAGGGAAGAACCAGACATTGCCGGGTCAATCGGGCCAAGAGCCAAAGTGAGACCCCGATACCGCCCGGAACCGCAAACCCATAGACCAGTGCATTCCAGAAAACGGGCCAGACGCGGCCATAAGTAAACCATGGGATATCGGCCAAAAGCCCGGGCGCATGGAGCTTAAGCGTCGCTAGCAGCCCGAAGATCGAGCTGATGACGAGCCAAAAGCCGGCTGACACGAAGAGATATAGCACCGGCATTTGACACGACTCATCAAGGTCGGCCGCACTCCATGGTGATTGACCTCGCGCCTGCTCCGCTTCCGGGTGACCGCTGGATTGACTGCTTTCAGAAGAATTCATGAGTACTCGTACAAAAGGCTTATTGGAATTGACTCGCTTTCGGCTTATCAGGCTTAGCCGGCTTATCAGGCTTAGCCGTCAGCTTTTTGACCCGCTGGACGAGCTTTTGCCTGCCTGCATCCGGGTTCTGCCATTCCTGGGAAACGAGCTCCATCGCCCTTTTGATGGGGATCCTAACAATGCCCTTTTCCTCGTTGACCCAGGCATACGGCTTATGGCCGGCAATTGATGCGACCCGGTCAATTATATCTTCCTTTTCATTCGCCGATAACGGCTCAACCTCCTTCTCCGTCTTCCTCGGCCACAGGCCTTCGAGGTTTCCCTTAAGGGCCTGCAGCGCTGAGGTATTATCTTGGAAATCCGCTTCCGTCTTGTCCAAAACCCGTTTTCCCCTTGAATCAAAGACACGGAAATGGAGCCCGTCCCCGGTCTTGGCAATGACGACCAGCTCTTCGCCTTGAAATGGTATTCCGGCTTCACTCTTGGGAGACATCAAACGGAGATCAAACCCGTTGAAGCTGATCAGCTTTCTCCTTGCGGACTCTTGAAGCTCCTTAAGGTTTTGGAGGCGTTCCGCGGCTCGGGCTTGACGCAATGGCTTCGGCTTGGCGGTCAAGTAGACCGAGCGCGTGGCCCAGCCGAAGAGCAAAACCGCGGCCAAAATGAGAACAAACCAAAAGCTAAGCTTAATCGGGTGTCGCGTTACTTGTTCGGTTGCCATGCTGACTCTTTCTTAGCGTTATCCATACTTGGCTATGCCTCGCTCCCGGTTCGCTCGGCAGCTGATGGGACATAGATTCCGAGCGACTCGGCCAATCGGGGATCCTTTTGGGGGTACCATGCGCTGCTATAAAGATACTTTAGATAGATCTTGGCAAGCAGTCCTCCCATGAATGCCAAGCACGCCAGATCGAGCCAGTGGAGCACAAAACCGTCGGGATGGAGGAGCGGCATCACGTTGAAGGCGATATCACAGAAATGCATCAGGCATCCCCAAACGCCGAGACAAAACATCCACCAAAACGTCATCTTCAGATCGATCCTTAACAGGGCGAGGAATGGCAGGAAAAAGTGTCCGAAAATGATGATATAGCCGATTTCCATCCAGCTTCCCGATTCACGCATTTGATACCAAAAGGTCTCCTCCGGCAAGTTGGCGTTCCAAATAATAAAATATTGGGAGAAATGAATATAGGCATAAAAGACGGTGAAGGCAAACAAGATGGATCCGATGTAATAGAAAACGTGCGGCTGAACAACGTCACGCAACGGCCCCTGCTGCTTCAGGATCATGCCGATAATGTAAACGACTCCGGCAGCCACCCAGACACTCCCGGCAAAGTAATAGACCCCATAGATCGTTGAGAACCAATGGTAATTGAGCGACTTGACCCACATGATCGATCCCAGGGTGACTGTGGCGGCGTAGGCAAAAATCCCCCAATACGAATAGAGCCGCATCTTATAGGTGCATTCGGCATCCCCGGTTTCGTCCTGACGCAATGACCAATAGCGAAGCCGCGACGCCAGCAGCCACCAAATCCCCAAACAGAGAATGGAGACGACGTAGAACCCCGGGATTGAAAGCAGCGGCTGCTTGGCCGCCAAGGCATGATGCGCATGCGGATCCAAGTTCATCCAGCCATAAATCGTGGGGGCAAAGATCGCCAACGGGATGAATAGCACGATCATCCACGGAAGCAGATTCGCCAGATGCTCCATGTAACGTCGGATCGGCACCGACCAGCTTGCGTCAAACAAATGATGCGCCATCACCAAGAAAAGGGCGCCAAGCCCAATACTCAGATAGAACATGAAGGCCACCAGCCAGGAAAAGGCAAACTGCTCCCTCAAAGAGGGGATAAGGGCCCCCATAAGCGCGCCAATACCACCCACCGCAATGAGCACTCCCGGCACCTTGGCCCACTTCGAAAGATCCATTGCGTTATCGCTTTCCGATTGAGTCGATGCATTCATATTAAGCGAAAAAACAAACCGTTACTCTAAATTGTCGCGTTCGGACTGCGGTACGTCCTCTATTGTGGCCAACCGACTCCGCTGCAAGGCGCGAACGTAAGCCACAACCGCCCATCGATTCGATATCGAGAGCTTCGGGGCGTATGCCCCCATCAGGCCTTTGCCGTTTGAGATTGTGTTGAAGATGCTGCCCGCCGGCGCCCGAACCATCTTACGGGTCTGATAATCGTGAAAGTTGGCGACAACTGTCATCCCATACTGCGTCGTAATGCCATTCCCATCACCGGTCGCGCCATGGCATACGGCACAATAAATCCCATATTGCTGTCGGCCCTTTTTCAGCAGCTCCGGCGTCACCGCTACCGGGATCGTCTCGACAAAGTTGGTCCCGCCCTTAACACGACCGGTATTCACCGGCGTGTCTTCGAACGGCTCGCTACGTGAGATCGTCCCGGAAACCGGCTTTCGAGAGCTCCTGCTATCGGCATAAAAGCGATTCTTCTCCTGGGGCAAAAGCTTGGCTTGCCGGTCCATATCCGGAAAGATTTCGAAGGGTGGTCGTTGCGTCGAGGCACCCCGGAAGCCGGCAATGCTTAGAATCACAACGCATAATAAGAAGACGCCCGACAAAAAATACTTCATCTACTCCTCCACTAGCTCAACGTGTGTGCTGCCCACCGACTCAAGCAGCCTCCGCGTTTCCGTTTCCGAATACTTCGGATCTTCACATTCAATGACGACAAAGAACTTGTCATGAGTCGCCTGGGCGAACCGCCGGTTTTTCAACAGCGGGTGGTGCAGCCTGGGAAGTCGATTCAAGAACAACATTCCGAACAACGCCCCGAAGGAACTAAGCAAAATTGTCAGCTCATACGACGGCGGGAAGGCCCCAAACGGGCTGAACATCGGCTTTCCTCCCACAATGATGCCGTAGTCATAGGCATTCATGTACCAGATCATCAGCATGCCGAGTGTAAACCCGACGACGCCCCCGATGAAGGCGAACCAACCCACCCCCGAGTTCTTGAGGCCCATCGCCTTATCCAGGCCATGGATCGGGAAAGGCGAACAGACATCCCATTGGGAATACCCGGCATCCCTGACCTCCTCCGCGGCATGGAGGGTATCCGCCGGCGTCTCAAATTGTGCGATCAAACCGTAAGGTTGTTTTTCCTCAGCCATGGACGTAAATCCCCTTTCAAACCTAGTGCTTGCCTTCTACCTTGGCGCCTCCCAACGGGTGATGGGGATCTGCTTGAGGAGTCCCCCCTTTCACTTCCGACATGGCGATGATCGGGATAAACCGCAAGAACAACAGGAAGAATGTCAAAAAGAGCCCGAATGTCCCGAGATACGTCAGCGCATCCACCCAGGTGGGCATGTAATGGCCCCAATTGGAAGGAATGAATTCCCGATAGAGCGAGCCCACCACGATGACAAACCGCTCAAACCACATTCCGATATTCACCAGAATCGAAATAATAAACACCACCACAAGGTTTTGTCGGACACGCTTCGACCAGAACAACTGCGGCGTGACGACATTGCAAAGGATCATGAGCCAACCGCCCCACCAATAGTGCTCGCCGAAGATTCGATTAAAGAAGATGAATCGCTCATAAGGATTGCCGCTGTACCAGGCAATGAAATATTCCATCACGTAGGCATAAGCGACAATCGATCCGGTCGCCAAGGTGACCTTGCACAAGAGATCGATATGCCGCATCGTCACGATCTCCTGAAGGTTGTAGAGCTTGCGGACGGGAATGATCAAGGTCAGCACCATTCCGAAGCCCGAATAGATCGCCCCGGCCACGAAATAGGGGGGAAAGATTGTTGTATGCCAACCCGGGAGCTGGGACACCGAGAAGTCCAACGACACGATACTATGGACCGAGAGGACCAGCGGCGTTGATAAACCGGCCAGAATCAAGTAGGCCTTCTCGTAGTGATTCCAATGTCGTTGCGATCCCGTCCAGCCCAGTGAGAACAGCCCATACCAGAAGCGCCGAAGCTTCGTTTTTGCGCGGTCGCGCATAACCGCCAGATCCGGGATCAAGCCGACATACCAAAACAAGACCGAGACAGTGAAGTAGGTTGAGACCGCAAAGACGTCCCACATCAGCGGGGAGCGGAATTGCGGCCAAAACGCGTTGTTATTCGGGAGAGGCAGGAGCCACCAACCGAGCCAGATCCGCCCGATATGGATCACAGGGAAAAGGCCGGCGCACATGACGGCGAAGATCGTCATCGCCTCGGCCGCCCGATTAATCGACGTACGCCACCGTTGTCCCAGGAGGTAAAGAATGGCCGAAATCAATGTTCCCGCATGGCCGATACCGATCCACCAGACGAAGTTGATAATCGCCCACCCCCACATCACCGGGTGGTTGACCCCCCAAACACCGACGCCGGTCGACATGAGGTAAATGACCATCGCGAAGCAGGTCAGCATCAAAAGGACGCTCGGAATAAAGGCGCTCCACCACCATTTCGGGGTTTTCCGCTCATTGACACCGGCGATGGCATCAGAGATATAGCCGGGTCCCCGTTGATTGGCCACCAACGGCTCGCGCTCCAATTCGGCAGGCGGCGCAGAAACTTTCAGATTGCTCGTCGCTTCAGCCATTAATGCGATCCTTTCTCAGAGTGATGCTCGGTCTTGGATTGGCCATTTTCCGAGCCATGCCCGTTATGCGATTGCAGCGGATGTTGATCCATTCTTTCGGTAAATTCCTCCATCGTCGCGGGTGAATCGGTGTAATTTCCCGGCATGTCCGGGTTGGGATTTCGGACCTTGGCCAGGTAAGTCGTGCGGGGATGCGTCCCCAGGTACTCCAAAACCTGATAATCCCGCTGTTGCTCCTTGAGCTGAGAGACGCGGCTATTCGGGTCCTTGAGATTCCCGAAGACGATGGCATCCGCCGGGCACGCCTGCTGGCACGCCGGCTTGATCGCGCCGTCCGGCACTTCGACATCGTCCGATGCGCCCGCTTCGATTTTCTGGTCGATCTTGGCCTGCTCGATCCGCTGCACACAGAAGGTGCATTTCTCCATGACACCCCGCATGCGGACGGTGACGTCCGGATTCTTGACCATCTTCACCAACTCCCATTCGTCCTCGGGCAGGCTTCCCTTGGAGGGATTCTGGAACCAGCGCTTCAGCTCCCACTCACCGCGCGTCGTGCTGGTAATCGGGTCTTGATAGAGCTTGCCGATCGGTCGCCGGTTGTAATCAAAGAAATTGAATCGACGAACCTTATAAGGGCAGTTATTGGAGCAGTAACGCGTGCCGACGCAACGATTGTAGACCATCAGATTGAGCCCTTCGTCATCGTGGACGGTGGCGTTCACCGGACAGACATTCTCACACGGGGCGCTCTCGCAATGCTGACAGAGCATCGGCTGGGTTACCACCTGCGGATCTTCGGGGTCCCCGCTGAAGTAGCGATCGATCCGCAGCCAATGCATCTCCCGGCTGTAACTGACCTGCTCCTTGCCGACGATCGGCACGTTATTCTCGCTTTGACAAGCCAGCACGCAAGCGGAGCAGCCGACGCACGAATTCAGGTCGATCGACATCCCCCATTGATGGACCTGGCTTTGCTGGCGCCGTTGCAACGGGTTCGGGTAGAGCTGCTCGGCCTCCTCCGGCAAAGGCAAGCTCATCCGCTTCGCGAAATCGGGCTGCTCGTTAAACTGCTCGAGATTGGCCTCACGGATCACCGGGCGCCCCTCCATACTCCAATGCCCTTGCGTGCAGGCAATCTCCTGCCGGCCGTCGGCGCCTTCGAGCGTGGCACCCAAAGCAATGTATGG
>JAHEOI010000230.1 GCA_018610125.1 Verrucomicrobiota bacterium | reverse complement strand
GGCCTTGAAAAGCCGAAATTTGTTGAGGATGAGTCAAGTTTTAGAATGCCTTCGCAGAGGCGAAGGCGCGGACCGCAACGGAGTGCGGTCCCTACCGCAACAGCGGTAGTTCGTCCTGATCCAGCTTAAGCACGCCGCCCCCCGGGAAATGCTGCGGAGAAGAGGATGGCGCACTCCAACAAGAACATAAATAGGATGGAGTGGATTTGAAACGGGAAATCGAACCGGGCATGGACGAGGCATCCGGCCAAGGCGACGCCGATCATTCCAATAAATGGCAATGCCAGCGTCATGCCACTCCCCAGGAAGTAGCTTGCAACCACAGTGGCTGCCATCAGGAAAATGACCCCGCTACCCAGCCAACCAAACGTTACCCGCGTCTCCAGCCAGTCATTGTGGGCATAAGCTTGCCACTCTTGCTTCGAATCTTTCCGGTACATGTGATACACTGCCGGGAAGGTTCCGGGACCGGTGCCATACAACGGATAATCTTCAGCAATCTTACGGGCATTTTGATAAATCTCCCAGCGGCTGGTCTCGAGTAATCCCTGGTGTTGCAGCCGGTCCTGAAAATAGCCCCACCCGAAATAGCCGGCGAAGCCAAGGATTACAGCCATGAGGCTGAGCACTCCAATCTGGATCCCCCATCGCTTTCCCCTGTGTACCAGGATAAGAATTGCCGCCGCGATGACAATCCCAACCAATGCGACACCGGCGCCGCCTCGGCTCGTCGTAATAAAGGGGGCAGCGGCCATTAAAACCGACAACGGGAGCAATATCACTTGCGGCCCCTGCCCGACGCGCTCGAACCGGACATGACGTTTTCGTTCTTCCCGAGTAAACCACCAAAATCCTAAACAGAGTGGCCACAACAAATTAAAGTATTGAGCCGCATTTGCCCGATAAGCATAAGGGCCAAACTGGGACACCGGCGTTTTATTCCAATAAGGCTCGATCAGCCACAAAAGCCGGTTCGAATTATCCAGTCGCTGAAGAATGCCGACAAGTGCCAATAAGCCGCCATTGACGCAAAGGACCCAAAACAGCCGCTTCAAGCGATCCGGAAAGACCTCTAGCTTCAACCGACGCGTATCGAGCGCTTGCTCGGCGAATTCCGATTTCCGGCCTTCCGATGCTGGCTTTTCCTTGTCGTTTCTCCCCGCTTCGGAGGCTCGCCGCGAGCCCTCTCCCCGTCGCCCGCTCGACCGCCGTTCGGTTCGTGTCTTTCCCAGCAGCCAATCCCGGACCGCCCAAAAAGCCAAGGCCAAGCCGAAATACTGCCAGAAGGCCGCCCACGTCCCGGCCCTGTGGTAGCTGTGCGGCAGCCAGCCAATCGAGCCATCAAAATATTCGAAACGGCTAAAGCCTTCGCGATAAACCGCGCGAGCGTTGACAGCACTGACCAGGCAGTAAAGAAGGAGGAGACAAGTCAAGACAGCAAGCGCGCGTGTCAAAAATGTTGTCACCTGAGATACCGTCCACCGTCCCAACACCAAGCTTTCGTGGCCGTTCACGCCCCATCGTGCCGGGGAGAAATCCATTTGCCACCGAACCATCCACTTGGCGATCAGCATGCCTCCCATCAAGTAAGCGGCGATGTTCATCACCCAAATCGACCATGGTTGGGTTGTTCCAAAGGCCCAGGGACTGAAGACGACCATGAAATAGAGCAGTCCTTCGGTTATGCCCTCAAAAAGATCATACAACCAAGGAGTCCGCCTTCGACTTGAGCCGCCGCCCGACTCTTCACGTGCCACCGCCCGTTTCTGAGGCGGCTTTTTTGGGCGGATTGTCCCGGTACCGCCAAGCTCTTGATCCTGATCCATGACTTTCCCATTGAACCCGATCCCCCCTTACAGCGCAAGGGGCGACGGTTGATTGCTCAATCTTTCTCGCTGATGCATCGGTTTTTATTCAAAGGGCAACACCAGCTTCTTCACACCTCCCGCTTTTGTTCTTTCGGGTTTGCTGCTTCCCCGCCTTTTACCGTGTCCCGTTTAACGGCCCATAAACCCGAAGCTCATACCGACCAAAGCGATCCTTGAGCCACCCTTCTTCCGTCTTTACGGCTCGCTCTTCTCCCAACACCGGAATGACTGGCGCACTTCCTTTCGGAACCGTTACGGAATACGAAATCGCTTTTTTCGTCGTATTGACGGCAACGATGTAGTCCCCGGGCCGGACCGTGTCATTCCCCCTTTCCACATGAATCAAGGCACTTGCGATTGTCGCGTTCAACGCCTCGTTGAAGCGATTCTCGGATCCGCCGAATCGCTCGTAATGAGGCCACCACCGATGCTCACCTTTAAAGAGAGGCAGGCGTTCCCGCACCTCTTGAAGCACGGCTTTTAACGAAGCCAACGGCCCCGGATCATTGCGTATATCCCAATCGCCTTGTTTTAATGCGTAGAAGAAGAGTCCATTCGCCCCCTTCACCAAGGAGCAATACGTCATGCAGCGTAACTCGTCGTAACGCGGAGGCCGCAGTGGGATATCGAGATCAAAGACGGCGCCGGCATTCTCCCAGTTAAAGCTTTGAATGATCGGAATGAGCGGCTTTTCGTTGCCAACCACCAACCGCCCATTATTAATATGCTTGGCAAAGTTGGCCACCGGCATCCAGGGAATCGGGTATCGGTCCACCAACAAGATATCCGTCGAGTCGGCATAGCGATCGGCACGACCGCTACGATACATGACGATCGAGATCGGTTTTTCCGCACCCGCGTATTTCATCCAATCGTAGGCCTCTTTGACATGGCGAGGCGACACCCGATTCAAGCTCGGCTCATCGACCAGGTACCATGCCCAAAGCGCTTGATGATGGTCGAACCGAATGACTGTCCGAAGGGCCTTTTCCCGCGAAAACCCCTCTCCCGCGGTTGTTCCAGGAGTCGCGAGCACCTTGAGGTCAAGCTCTTTAGCCGCATCCAACAGCTCCTTTCCGGCCCCACATCGGACTGTGTTAAGCCCGATTCGCTTCGCAAAATGGAGGTCCTCAACCGAGCTGACGCCATAAGCCCCGATCGGATAAAACCCGGTCTCTCCCGACACCGAAGGGATCGGATGGAGAACCCCAAATCCGCACCAAATGGCTATCAGTGCCGTCAATTGTTTCATCTTCGTTGCTGTCCAGTTCATTGCTACTCCAAAGACCGCCGTAAGACCTTACGGCCCCAACCCTGGGATAGGATACCGTTTGCCTTGGGCCGAGAGGGATGCTTCGCCTTGAATCCTTCTTGCCGTTTATCAGAAGGGGAGCATATCACCCGCAATCCCTGCCGCCAATGCTTATTCCGCTATGGAGGCAACGGGCGAAGCTTAGGGTCTGTAAAGAAATAAGTGTGTCATTTGCTGGAGCCACTTATTTCTTTACAGACCCTAACGGATGGGGGCACGGAATTCGAACAACGCCACGACGGCGTGCACCAACAGCACAAACAGCGTCGTCCATAGCACGGTTGAGGTGATAGCTTGGCTCACATCGCGGGCCGTCTGCTTTGGTCGCATTCCAAGATGGTAGGAAATTGCCGCCATGCCAATGGCACTGCCCACCGACTTCAGTAATCCCCACCCAAACCCGACAGGTAGGATTTGGCCGGCTTGATCCAGTCGGCTTGAAAAATGGAGAGCCCAAAACTGCGGTGTCATATCCGGGTGTGTACCGACAAATGTTACCAAGCTAACGCCGCGAGCGGCCTGAAAGCACGCCAACTCAAGCACCGGCGTCCCCAGGACAAAGGCGATCAAGATCGGCGATAGCAGATACGCCTGCGGGCGGACCCCCAATGTGCTTAATGAATCGACCTGAGAACCGTATCGTTTGGTGCTGACATCAGCCGCCACGGCTGCGCCACATCGCGCGGCGATCAAAACGGTTGCGAGAACCGGAACGAGAACCCGATAAAGCGCGAACCCGATCGCCGCCAATAAGTCCTCGATCAACAACGGCTTGGTGTAGAGCGAGAAGGGTAAATAGAGGAACGTAAAATAGGTTGCTGTGAAGCCGGTAATAACCCCCGCCAGCAGGAGGTAGATCCAGGCGGATGGCCCGGCCACCAGCCTGAGATAATGCCCCACAAAGCGAAGCCCCCAAACTGCATGCGGCCAACGCGGCAAACCGTCCCACGGCAACCGAGCCGCCGCCATAATCGCACGGCCCGTTTCCTCAAAGAAGTCGCCCCCCCGGGAAAGCATTTCCCTGAAACGCCCCTTGAAAGATCGGCGCTCGGTCTCGTCCGTCCGCTTTGCCCCGGCCTGATCCGCAACCATGAGGCGCATTCGCTCGGGGACCTCCCATCGTGATGCCCAATCGACCGGAACGAGGCATTGTTGCTGGGAGTCAAACAAGAGAAGCGAATCGGCAATCGGGAGCAAGGTTTCATGATCGTGACCAACCACAATGCTGGTGCCCCCATGGGATTGTTGTGTGCGGCGTATCAAATCGGCCACGCGCCGACTGTTTTCCGCATCGAGTCCCGAAGTCGGCTCATCATACAAGACCACATTCGGCTCCGCAGCCAACGTCCTTGCGATCGCCAGTCTTTGCTTCTGTCCTCCGCTTAGTGCCGAGGTAGGCGTTGTCTTAGGGACACGCAATTCCTCAAGCCACTGCTCGGCAGATTGTTCCGGGGGACTTTGACGATTTGGACGATGATCGATCGCGAACTGAACATTGGCCAGCGGCGACAATTCATCGAATAGTGCGAAATCCTGGAAGACAATCCCGACTCGGTTCAAGAGACGCCCATCGGCATGCCCGATTCTGCCAGTCCATTCAATGCCGGGGCCATTACGCGGGATCAAGCCGGCAAGGGTTCGGAGAAAGATCGACTTACCCGTTCCACTGGGACCGACGATGACCGTTATGGCGGCACTCGAGACCGTCAGCTCTTTTGCATCCAGAATCGGACGACCGCGAATCGAAATCTGTAAGCGCTCGAGCCTGATGTCGTCAGCACGTCGGTCGGCACCTCCAGCCTCGGAATTTGGATCAAACTCCCCTTGATTGCCAGCGTAATGATTCCCGGTACTTTTCAACGTAACACCTCAAGCACGTCCGAGCCCGATCGCGAGGTAAGATGCACCAAGGGATACGCGCCGAAACGTTCCGCCTTATGGAGCACCGGGCTCGACCTTTTGGGCAAGGGAGTTTCCCTTGGCCGGGCCACGATCCAGCGACGATCCTTTCCAAGAACCTGATTACGAAGCACCCGGGCAAATTCGGGAGTGATCCCCGACTCACGCGAACCGAGGATTTCGTCGGCGATTTCCCTAATCAGCGGCTCCAGTCGCTTACTTGTCAGCTCCAAGGCCGCCTGCATTTGCCGTGAATGCCAGTTTTGGAGCCACACCTTATGCAGTCGGTCGTTCTCCACGACCGCCTCGCTGAATATTCGCCCCATAAGCCGCTTGAATTCGTCGTCCTGAAGCATCTCCCGAACGGCCTCGCCAATTTCGCGGCGCACCCTATCGTTGCTTGCCACATCTTGCCCGACCCGTTGGACCATTTGTAACAAGGTGTCGGTGTGCTTCTCAAATACCGGCACTGCTTCCTCGCGGACAAAGCGAGCCCATTCCTCCTTGACCAAATCGCGACCTGTCAATGGCAGTTTATCGTGCGCCATCCGCCACCCAAAACGCCATAACGAGGCACGCTCCCACAGCTCGTATCCGATCTTCTTCGCTACGGGACCGCCATGTTGCCGGATCGAGGGCAGCACCTCGGATTCAGCCAACGGCATGAGGCGGTTTTCGAGGATTTGAGTCTTATAGCGTGCGGCGATCTTGGCGAAGGCATCCCGATGCGTTTGAAGTGCCTGGCTTACGCCATTCACGATGACGGGAATGCTTTCTTCGAAAAGGCTTAGCACCACTGGCTCGAATGCTTTGCTCAATTCCTCCCGGTAAGCTTGCGTGGCATCGGCGATCTTGTCGTGGATGATCGCTCGTTTGCTTGGTGGGAATAATGTCGCCAACGCGTCCTCCAATGTCCCTTTGTTCCGGTGGTAACGAAAACGATACTGACGTGGCTCCCTATCGCCATACCAGGAGACCGTAGCCGATACGCCATCGGATTCCGTCCCGACAATGTGGCCGATCTGCTTCCAATCCCCTGTCTCGGTTCGAAAAAAGACCGGATCATTCGCTGACACGAAAGCGTCGTCCGTTCGAAGCCTAAACCGTTTTTGGGAATCGAACAGGTAATTCGTGACCTTGGAAGAAATCGCGTCCGGGCCGGTTGAGTGCTCGCCGCCCTGGGAGGCAAGTAGCACCCAACTCAAGAGGGCGGTCCAAAAGGCGATACCTAATCCGATTGTCAAACCGCTGCGATAATGGCCGGGCGCTTTCATAAGTAAAGGACTATCTTTTCTTCTAGACCGGTCTTGAGAATAATAGCGGAGGTAACAGGCCTGGGGCAAGCGGACAAAAAGTGTTTACCGACGCCGGTGTCGTTGGAATCGGTGAAGCGTAAAACCGTTCCGACGTCGTTGACCATATTCACAGCATCAAGGATCAAATCATCGGCGACGATCCTTTAGAAGTGGAGTACCTTTAGCGGCCGCTTTCATCTTCAGATCGATCTCTGCATAGCGGTTGGTGTCTCAAGACAGGTAGGTCCGACTGGCAGCCCCTCATGTCGATACAACCGTGGCAGCATGAGGGTTTTGGCCAATCCCTTTCGTGTCCAGGCACGTTTTTCACAATGAGCCAGCCAGCCACGGAGTATTTTCGCGCAAGTATGCAGGGAGCTCCGGCTCCAACGCGCAGCCATATGCTCGAAATAAGCGTCCAGATCACTCGGTCGGAGCTCTCCAAGCTCCACATGGCGCAATGAGCCTCTGCCTCGTTAGATTCCTTGAACCACCAAAATTTGATGAATTTGAGTCAAGTTTTGCCTTTGCCCTTTCCATTGTTTTCGGTCTCAAGGAATCTGCGGCGAGGCGTTAAGAAAATTTCTTCTTTTCCCTTCCGCGGAGCGGAAAATCAGCGAGGCATAGACAGGCACCCTTGAATGCGACCAAAGCACTCGCTTACCCCCATGCTTCGCATGGTCCTAGGCAACGCCTCGCTAAATTTGTCAAATTTCCTCACGTAAACCAAGTTAACGCGATGACACGATTTGTAGGGACCTGTTGTGCCGTGGCCGCATTGCTCGGATCGACTACGGCTTGGGGAAACGGGCTTACGGTGAAGGTTGACTCAAGCCACCCGGTGCCGATTGTGCTTCCGGATCAAGTGCACGCGGCGACACTCTTAATCCGGAACAACACGGGCCGCCGTATCAGAGGCACGTTCCGTTTCGGGATCCGGGAGCGGTCCAACGAGCAGGCCCGGTTTCCCGAGGAGCAGACCATCGACGCCGCCGATGGCTCCGAGATCCGACTCAATCTTTCAACGGATCTGATCGCCAACCTCGGTATCAAGTATCTCGATTGGCAATGGCACGGCGAGAGGAAGCAATGGTCCGGCAGGACGAGCTTTGCGCATATGGATCCGGTCGGGACCACGCGCCAGATCCAACCGGTACCGCCACCGGAGGATGACTTCATATTTGGGATCGCCGGCGGGATTCGCCTGCATCACGAACGCTATTTCAAAGAGCGTTTTCTCCGAGCGGCAGCGATCATCGGAGCCGAGGCATATCGATCGGACATGTCATGGAACGTGCTCCAACCAAGCCCGGATACTTGGAAATGGAAAGGCCTGGATGAAATGGTTGCGTTGGCGCGACAATTCGGGATGTTCATTCAGCCGCTCGTCGCTTACGGCAATCCGTGGGCAGTTTCCGAGGGGACCAAAGCTTTGGCGAAGCAACGGGATGATCTCAACCACATATGGCGATACCCCCCACGCCGGGAACCGTGGGCCGAATTCGCCGGCAAGCTTGCCGAGCGCTATGGCACCCGAATGCAATATTATGAAATCTGGAACGAGCCGGATATCAGCTTTTTCAAAGGCAATGCCGAGCAATACCTGGGACTGCTGCGGTCTGCCTATGAGGCAATCAAAGAAGCCAATCCCGAGATCCGTGTTACCACGGGCGGATTTACTTCCATGAGTCACGGTGAGCTGGATCGAGAGCTTCAGAAACGAGCCTTAACCGAGGGACGGGATAGCTTTGATGGGATCGCATGGCATCGTCATGGCGACTTTGCCGGCTTTCAGGATGAAGTCGACGACAAGCTGCTGCCGTGGCTGAAAGAGCTCGGCCACGAAGAGACACCCCTTGTTTTCAATGAGTCGGCAACGGCCCGTCCGTTCGCTCGGGAATGGGAGCTCGCTCGTCAATTGGTCAAAAAGATGACCTTCACATGGGCCCGCGGCGCGATCGGGCATTACTGGTACAATCTCATGCGCTCGGCGCCGAAATTTCAAATGCTCAACAAGGATTGGACCCCGCGTCCGAGCTATCCCGCTTACAATCAGCTCGCGCGGTTGCTGCGTGGGCGCCGATTTTCCCACGAGCTGGAACTGGGTGACGGGCGATGGGGCTTTGCTTTTCGAGGTGATGGCGTCTTCACGGGCAACGGAGACGATGACTGGGTCTTGGTGGCGTGGACCCAGAAAGAAGGCGCGGACGATAACGCTCGATCGGTTCAAATCTCGCCCGAAGCCGAAGCCCGGCATGTCGACTTGATGGGGAATACTCAAACGGCACCGATCGACGACAGCCACACGGTTCGGTTACCTGTCACACCGAAGCCAAGCTACCTGGTCATCACCGACAGCTCCGTCCATCCAACGCCCTCGAATAGCGTGCCGAATTGAAATTACGCATTCCTTGCCACAGGAAATTGGAGAATGTGCGCAGTAGGGCCGAGCCTTGGACTACATTGAGCCGCCCCTTGGGATGTCGTCCCCGAGGTCCTTATGTTGTTTTTTTACCGGGGATCTTGAAGAGGAAGAAGAGAAGTGGGACGTCCGGGAGAACGTCCCTATCAAGGAGAATCTGTTCCTTTTGCCTTTGGGGCTTGAAACCCGATGAAGGAAATCTGTCGATGCCCCGGCGGTTGGCCGTCGTCAAATGCAAAAGCCAAAAGGCCCGCCATTGCTTCATGGCCCGGGACTCCACTCCCCGCATTCCACTAATTCCCGGGCACATTGGCGAACAAGTAGAAACGATAAAAGAGGAACTTGATCACGCCGACGACTAAATTGCCGATCAACTGGGCAATGACCGTCGAAAAGGCGAAGAGCTCGACAACGCAGGCCACGATGCCGGTATTGATGAGGACACATACCCCCGCGACGCAGACAAACATACCATATTGCCAATGAATCACATGCGTCCTTTTGTCCTCAAAAGACCAAAACTTTTGGATAAAGAAGCCTGTTGTCAGCGCCACACTGTACGCCAGGATGGAGCTCAAGAGATAATAAACCCCGAATCCGACAGTAAGGAGATACATCCCGCCGAGGTTCAATCCGGCAACCGCGTTGCTCACCAATAAAAACCGGTAGCCTGTCTTGACATTGTCTCGCGCCATGCTTAATCCACGGCGGACTGAAGCTCCGGCCTCCTCCCCCGGGTCAGAGCTCGCTCGTCGTTACCCACTGATTTCGACTGTCACCTGCAGTTCCACAGCAGAGCCTTTCGGCAGGCCGTTCACCGCAACGGCAGTGCGTGCATGACTGCCCTTCTCGCCAAAGACACGCGAAACGAGATCGGAAGCCCCGTTAATGACCTGAGCCGCCTCGGCAAATCCGGTTACGGCATAGACGAATCCATTGATCAAGACAAATCGAGAAACCGATTCCCAATTGCCGACAGCCTGATGGATCGCTGCCATGGAATTGAGCATACACACTTGAGCAGCCTGGTAGGCTTCATCGACCCCCACGCTTTCTCCAACCGGACCGGTATGCGTTATTTCTCCATCCCTTAATGCCAGCATGCCGGAGACATAGAGATGGCTCCCGGTCTTGACGACAGGAACGTAATTGCCCGCCGGTTTCGGTGGAGGTGGGAGCTCAAGGCCCAGTTCTTTCAAACGAGTATCAATCTGGCTCATGTCACTCTGCTCTCTATGGTTGCGACGCTCACTTCATCCGACAGCTAAAACGATTTGCCACCATTCGATCGGCCGGCATCGATCGCACTTTTAGCCCATGTTCTGGATACCGTCAACGATTCAGCGTTCGAAGGATCGGTTCCCCGGCAGCTCGTGCTCGGAATAACCCAACTCCTTGCGGTGTCGGGGGCTTGCTGTTATTCTCAGCTATCGCTCGGGTAGTCGAGCTCGCATATTATCAATATTTGCAAAAGTTCATGCACGGATAAGCAAAGTAGAAGCGGCTGTCAGCCGCTTGTTTTGCTCCTGTTTATCGTGCAGGAATTTTTGCAAAGGACAATACAAGAAGGGCGGCGATCATAGGGCATCCCCCACAGTCCCTGTTTCACAGACGCTCACGGCCTATTTAAGCTAAATCATGAAGCTCTGGCAGCAGCTCAAGGCTCAGAGTCGAGCCACATTAAATCAATTGCTTGAGGCACCACCTGGTCTCCGTTTTGTTCGCCATTATCAACGACAACAAAGACGAGCGTCGGAGCATCCGCTCCTGCGCCCCTTCAAGGTTGTCGTCGCCCTACTGCTCCTCACTTTGGGCTTCATGCTCGGCTTTTTCCCCTTTCTGCCCGGGTCGGTCTTCGGGCTCTTGGGCCTTGCTTTGCTCGGATCGCAATTTCGATTTGTCGCGGTCATGCTGGACCGTCTGGAGCTCTTAATTAGGAGAGCGATCCGTAAGCTCGGGTGGAGCCAGAAATAAGGCTTTGACGACGAGGTACGCTCAGCGTGCTTTGGTGACCTCGGCACGAATGCGAACGGCAACCAAGGGATCAACCATGGCGGCGGTCGCGATATGGACCGCTTCCGCACCGGCTTCCAGATAGTCGCGGACATCGTTGGCCGTACCGGCTCCGCCCACGCCGATCACCCGAGTAGGGAAACCGTGCTGCCGAATCAACCCGGCAAACAAGCGGGTTTGTTGCGTGGACGCCTCGCGAGTGGCTCGACCACAAATCCCTCGCTTTTGCCCATCGAACAGCCAAGACCCGTCGGAGGCTTGCACACGCGTTGCAACGCTATTGGTCATCGCAAGCGCATCGACATAAGGAGACAAAGCGTTAAGCAATCGCCCGGCTTCCTCCTCACGATTGACGTGGCCAATCTTTACGATAAACGGTGCCCTGCCAATCGTGTCCCGCACTTTCGCCGCAACCAGTGCCGCGGATTCAGGCTGTTGATAAAGCTGGCCGTCTTCTGTCGACACATTGGGACATGAAAAATTCGCCTCGACGGCATCCGCGCCGCTATCCAGGGCCCATTTGGCACACCGAGCATAGTCTTCGGCCAAATCGTCGAGCGTCCATTCCGGCTGAACCGAGCCCACCACCGACACCGACAACAGCTTCGCTTTCGGCAACGTTCGGCGGGTCCATTCGACATCGCGCTGCCAATCGCTCGGGGCCTTTGAAGGCATCCCAAAGGAGACGGCCCAGCTTCCTTCCATCGTTGCACTGGCTGACAAAATCGCTTCGTTTCCCGTTAGGGACTTTGCATGGACCGGTTGAAGATTTGGAAGGGGATAGCAGGCACGCTCCATGCTCCGGACCGTTTTGTAAGTCAGGACATCGAAACCCAAGTGGGCATAATAGAGGACCCATTTTCCGTTAAGCAACGGACCGGCTGGAATGCCGAGCGGGGAATCGACCGGCAGGCCACAAAAACCGGATGTCCCAGGCCATTCCGGCACCTCGACCGGAACCGGCTCGGGCGCATTCACGTAATTCCAGTCGTAGCTTTGATGATGATCGTATCTGGGAAGCTGTTCCGATCGCCTCATATCCCCCTATTTTTTCTTCATTCCCACAAAAAGCCCGACCCCGGTCATCCCCGTGACAGGGATGCTTCCGGTCAGGAACTGCCTAAACGACGCAAATTGCTCGCCCAAATTGGAGGCAAGCTGATTGAACTGCGCTTCCATTACCTCCCAATGGATCTCAACCCAGCCAGCATAGGCCATCAACGTCAACGCCAAAAGGTAAATCCCGGCGATTAAGACCGCCAAACGAACAAACGCTCGGATCGCAAATCCGATGGCAAACCCGACGAACATTCCAAAACCTCCTTTGATCAAGGCCGGTGAAAGATGCTTCATATTAAGCCCACCGTCTTCTGGGGAACTCGTCTCCCTATCGGATGCCCCTTCTTCGCTGCCGCCGGTCGGCTGAGTAAACGAGCTGCCAGGGAATCCGGGACCTTCATTGCTGTCCGGCTTGGCGGCGCCGCTGCTTGGCGATGAAGAAGCGGGCGCCCATCCGAGCAGAGCACCGACGGCAACCATCACCACGGCTATCCCGATCAATAGGCACTTCCCCCAAGTCAAGGGATGGCGGTCGAGTCCAAAGGTCCTCTTCAGGGATGTATCGCCCGAGGCTGACCTGGAGTCGCCTGACGTGGAGTCGGCTGATTCAGACGCACGTTCGGTCATATTGCACTTAATCACAACATACGCACACCGTCGAGTTAAAAGACACCTTCTTCCTGTTGTTAGGCGCTTTCGGTATAGCCTCCCAACGCGCGAAAGCCTCCAGAAGGCTGGGATCGAAGACTGGGCATATGTGCGATTTCGTACAGAGTCCGAGCAGAAGGGAGTCGATGCCGGTACAGTTTGAACTATGAGTCTCGAGGATGACTTGTTGGGACAAGCTCAAGGCTTGCACGGCCTTTGCGGCCGGCGGGCTTCCGGACCATGTCGTGCAAGTCACAGAAGCGGGAGTGCGATTCCCAAAGACTTGCAAGCCGTTGCTGCCGCCTTCGTAGATCTCCAAGAAGCTCGACATGAAGCCGATTACAACGTCGCCGAGCGTTTTACGAAAAGTGAAGCAGCCGAGCTCATCAACGAGGTTGAAGGTGCCTTTGAAGCGTGGCGACGTGTGCGGCAGAAGAAGATCACGCGTCTCTTTCTAACGGGCTGCTGCTGTGGGAGCGCTGGAAGCGGTAAGTAAAATCCGAAGCGCGCACTCCGTCTATCTCTATGACGTTATCGGGATCAGCCCTTCCTCTTCAAGCCAGGCTCGTACACGGGCGGTCCCCTCGTCGAGAGAAACCCGTGGCCGATAGCCAAGCTCACGCCTCGCCTTCTCGTGAGCAAACGTCCCTTGCTTGGAAATGTAGCGAAGGGCCGCGCGTGTTAACATCGGCGGGCGACCGGAAAAGCTTCCCCACACCTCACTGACAGAGGCGGCGCCGTTTGCCACCCAGTCCGGCACCGAACGCATCGGGCCTGCTCCCACCAGTTCGCCCAGCCGTTCGAAATACTGCCGGACGGTAACGACGCTCGGTCCGGATAGGATATAGCCTTCGCCGGTTTTTCCATTCTCCGCCGCCAGCAGGATGCCGTCGACGACATCATCGACAAAGACGGGCTGAATGATGCCGTGCCCACCTCCGGGAAGCATCATCTTGCCCTTCTTGAGCATCCGGAGCGGGATCAAGGTCCAGCCTTGGTCATAAGGACCATAGATCTCGGATGGCTGGACGATCGTTGCTGGAAGTCGACGATGAGCATGCGCCGATCGGACAATTTGCTCGGCACGCTGCTTGGTCGTAACGTAGAGATCATCATCAATGCATGGGTAACGGGTTTCTTCATTCGCACAGTCCTGCGGAAACCCATACACGGCGACCGAGCTGACGTGGACAAATCGCTCGACTCCCGCTTCGACTGCCGCGTTGACGACGTTCTGAGTGCCGAACACATTGACTTCCCGTATCGCGGCGTCCCTCGTGTCGGGCCGCGGCACGACGTTGGCCAAGTGGAAGACGACATCCGCTTCCGAAACCGCTTGCCAGACCGAGCTCACTCGGCAAACATCGCCTTCGACAAGCTCGACATTTGCCGGCAACCGGGAGGCCGCACGATCTCGATCTCTGACGAGCACTCTGACCGAAGCCCCCAGTCCCACCAATCTGGCGGTCAAATGCCGTCCAATGAATCCCGAGGCCCCGGTCACAACTATCGATTTCGACGAAAGCGCTTGCATGTTTGAGACTTTCTAAATTACGAAGCTTGTGAGGAATACACAGGGGGCTTTCAATGCAACCGAAAGGCTTGATTGCTCCAATGCTTCCAATGGCGCAATGAATTGACGCCTCGCTAAGCAATCAGGTCATGGACGACGTTGCCGTAAACGTCGGTCAGTCGAAAGTCCCGCCCCGCATAACGGTAAGTCAATCGTTTGTGATCGAAACCGAGCAAATGTAGGATGGTCGCATGGAGATCGTGGACATGGACCGGCTTCTCCACGGCTTCAAAACCGAACTCATCCGTTTGACCGTAAACCGTTCCACCTTTGACTCCGCCACCGGCCATCCAGATGGTAAAGCCGTAGTGATTGTGATCCCGCCCTTGTTTTCGCTCACCCGCTTGGGAGAGCTCAACGGTCGGGGTTCTGCCGAATTCGCCGCCCCAAATCACCAACGTCTCCTCAAGCAACCCTCGTTGTTTCAGGTCCTTGAGCAATGCGCCGATTGGCTGGTCGCACTCCGCGGCCAACCGCCGATGATTCTTTTCAATATCGTGGTGACTGTCCCAAGGCTGGCCCGCCCCGTGCCATACCTGGACGTATCGCACACCGCGCTCGACCAATCGCCGAGCCATCAACGTTTGTCGGGCTTGGACCGTATCGCCATACATCTCTCGTACGTTCTCCGGCTCCTTCGAAACATCAAATGCATCCGTGGCCGCAAGCTGCATCCGGTAGGCCAGCTCCATCGATTGAATTCTCGCCTCCAATCGTTGGTCCTCACTCCCTCGAGCTTGAAAGTGATGCCGATTCAAAGCTTGAACCAAATCAAGTTGCCGCCGTTGCTCTCGATACCGGAGGTTGGGGTTGCGGATATTCTGAATAAGCTTTTCAACCTCCTTGTGGTTGGTATCGATATGGGTACCTTGAAAGATCCCGGGCAAAAAGGCGGACGTCCAGTTTTGAGGTCCCTTGACCGGGAACCCTCCAGGACAAAGGACCACGAACCCCGGCAGATTCTGGTTCTCGGTTCCGAGCCCATAGGTAACCCATGAACCGACGCTTGGCCTGACCATCAGCGATCGGCCGCAATTCATCAGCATCAACGAAGGCTCATGGTTCGGGCGATCCGCTTGCATGGAGCGAATCACCGCTATGTCGTCGATGCACTCCGCAGTATGCTTAAAGAGCTCACTGACTTCAATGCCGCTCTTCCCATAGCGCTGAAATTCAAATGGCGACGGGAATGCGGCTCCCGTTTTCCGTTCGGTCTCCAAATTCCCGCCCGGCAACACCTCACCGGCATATTGCTGCAATGCCGGCTTGGGATCGAACGTGTCCACGTGCGAGGGGCCGCCATTCATGAACAAATGGATGACCCGTTTGGCTCGGGGAGCAAAGTGGGCAGCTTGGGGCGCCATCGGATTCGACCGGTCGGCTTGCTCGGCGGCCACTGCGTCGACTCCGAGCAGGTCGGCCAGTCCCAACATGCCGATCCCCATCCCGGCACGCTTAAGAAAGCTACGTCTCGAAAGGTACGGCTGAAAGTGCTCCGGTCCGTGGTAGCCATTGAAAAACGATCCCATAAAGCAGCGGTTCAAACAGTTGAGTTTAGTCGATGTAGAGAAATTCGTTACTGATCATTAACGCCTGGGCAAATTGCGCCCAGGCACCGGGCTTGTCACCGTTGCCGGCCCCTTTCCGTTGAACCGAATTCAAAAAGGCGAGAGTCTTTCGGAGCTCCCATTGGTCGGGCAATCGTCCGTAAGCCAGCTCATACATTCGCTTGATCCGTTTCTGTTTCGACTCCGCTTTAACCAGCTCCGGGCGATGCGCAAACGCCTTGGCCTGATTGATAACGAACGGCCAATTCATCAGGAACAGCCCTTGTTGGGGCACCACGGTCCGCGGCCGTTTGGGGGCGGTCGCATCCGGGCTGGCCAAGTCAAAGATCCGGAAGAGGCTGGGAAAATTCCGATCGTAACCACTCCGTTCGATAAAGGCATAGACACTACGACGGCGAGAGTATGGCGGTTCATGAATGGACACCGGGCGCCCGCCCATCTTCCGGTTAAGCCGATCGGCAACGCTTAATATGGCATCCCTGAGTGCCTCCAACTCCAACCGCTGGCGGTTCATCCGCCACAACAGGCGGTTTTCCGGATCCTTTTCACTCGCTTTGGCCCGAAACGTGCTGCTTTGGCGGTAGGTATTCGAGTGGAGGATGAGTCGATGGAGTGCCTTGAGCGACCAATCGTGCTCCATGAAATAGGCCGCCAAGTAATCCAGGAGCCGGGGATGAGAAGGGGGCTTACTCCGCGTGCCAAAGTCGCTCGGACCGGGAACCAACGGTTCCCCAAAGTGGTGCATCCAAACCCGGTTCACCAAGACTCGGGCCGTCAAGGGATTCTGCCGACTGGTAATGGCTTCCGCCAGCTCAAGGCGGCCACTGTCCGTCTTACTGAAGGGCTTTCGCTCGCCGTCGGTCAAGACCTTCAAAAAGCGTCTCGGAACGGCTTTCCCTTTTTGCTTTGGATTGCCTCGTTTAAAAACATGGGGTGTGTGCGGTTCCGGTCGATCCTTGAGGACCATGGCGCGCGGGGGCGCATTCGGCGAGCTTACTTTCCACTCCTCAATCTTTCTTTTTAGCTTGCGCTGCTTATCGCGCTCGGCCCGTTTGTAGAAATCGGCAGCCTTCTCGGCATTGAATCGGGTCGGAGACCCGGCGCCATATAATATCTGGCGTACCGCTTCTTTGGCGGGCTCCTCGAATTGAGCCGGAGGACCTTGGTCGTTTTTCTCGCTCTCCTTTTTAAAGGTCTGCCACGCTTGGTGGGTCTCTCTCAATAGCTTGCCATAAGCCCGCGCCACATCGTTCATCGACTCCACAGAAAGCTCTGCAAACGCTTCTTGGATCAGCGGATTGACCGCGCCATTGACCCGCTCGATCAACCCCTTCGCGTCTCTGGGAAAGGCCTGCGCGTCGAGCGAGGCAAACCGGTGCCACAAACCGAAGATCGGATGATCGGGCCCCGTTTCCGTTTTCAGGTAGCGACCCCACTCATTGATCATCCGCCCGCGGAGCTTGCCGACCTCCGCCGGCTTCAAGGCTTTGCCGGAATACTCTTTGGCCGCCACTTGAACCAGATACTGTCCCACTTGAGCCCGAACTTCGTTTTGGATTTGATCCCGTGTCGCCCTCTTGAATTCGTCAAGCTTGGCTCGTCTCTTCTCCAAACCGGCTTTGTAGCGTTCATAACCGGGCGTCGCACCCGGCTCCTTCAAAAGAGGATAGGATTCCGGCTCCTCCGACGAATCAAAGACCCCATAAAGGGAATAGTAATCTTCTGTCGGAATCGGATCGTACTTGTGATCATGGCATCGTGCGCAGACAACCGTGAGCCCCATGAATCCCCGTGTTGTGACATCGATCCGATCATCAATGATCTCGTGCTTGTCATTCAGAAACCGGCGACCGACCGTCAAAAAGCCGAGCGCCGCGAGCTCGGTCGGCTCCTCGCCCAGCTTCAGCTTGTCAGCCGCAAGCTGTTCCTTGATAAATCGGTCGAACGGCAAATCGCGATTGAAAGCTTCAATGACGTAATCACGGTAGGTATAAGCAAACGGATAACGGTCTTCTTCCTGAAACACCGCTCCTTTGGTGTCGGCGTATCGCGCCACATCGAGCCAGTGGCGCCCCCAGCGCTCGCCATAACGAGGCGACGCAAGCAACCGATCGACAAGCCGGCGGTACGCTTCAGGCGAATCGTCCCCCAAAAAGGCGTCGATCTGGTGCGGGTTGGGTGGCAGCCCAACCAAGTCAAAGGAAAGCCTCCGTAGCAGCGTGCGACGATCCGCCTCGGGCGATGGCGTCAGCCCGTTGCGCTCAAGCCGATCAAGGACAAACGCATCGATCCCATTCTCAATCCATTCCTCGTTTTCGACTTCCGGTAACGAGGGCTGCTTAACCGGTTGGAACGCCCAATGCTTGTCCCTGTCCGCCGCAACCCCCTTCCCGACAGGCTTTTCTTCGGCAGCCCCAACCGAAGTCAAACAAAGGATCAATAGAATCAGCCCCCTGCCGGCAAGCCCTCGGAATAGGCACCGGCAGCACCAGTGTATCCACTTGATTGGCTCAACGGAGCCCCGTTTTGTAGCCACACACTGCATCAACCGGATCACTTTTCTCGCAAATTCTTAACAAATGGGCTTTCCTGTTACCTCCCTTGCTAATGCATCCTAGCGCATGGGTCAATCGAAACTTCGGACCATTTTTTTACGCCTCGCGCTTGGCGTTGAAGAATGGGACGTCGACGCCGTCCCTATCAGGTCAGAGCAGTCGCTTCGCAGTCCGCTTCCTCGCCCCTTCCGAAGGGGAGAGGATTGAGGTGAGGGGTTCTTTGGTCTTATCTGAGCCAACTTCTGTCTTGGGTTAGGTTAATGCCTACCGGTCACACACCCCCTCGGACGCACCGGGCCTCTGGCGCCCGATTTCCTCCCGATCGGATCCCGTTCACACGAACTTATTGGCGGTGGGGCCTGCTGCACTAACCCGCCCATTCTCGGAGTCGTTCCGCAGATAACTTCAAATTGTCCGTACCGGCCACCTCAAGGGTCGTATGCCCATCAAATCCGATTCGCTTGAGCTCGTGGACAACCGCTTTGATGTCGATCGCCCCATCACCGATCGGTATCGTGCTCATACCGCAGCCAAAAAGCTCTCCCCGTTTGGTTTCCCACTCCTCCCCGAGGTCCTTCCAATGGACATGCCGGATCCGATCCCCAAACTGCTTGACAAACTCAACCGGGTCGGCACCGCCCAACCAGACATTCCCAGTATCGAGATTGATCCCGACGTTCCCGGAATACCCGAGCACTTCAAGGATTCCCTGCATATCCTCCGGGCTGTCGGTCATTGGCCCATGCGGTTCTATCAGGAGCTCGATCCCGAGCTCCGCGGCCCATCGCAGCGGCTCATGGAGCTTTTCCGCAATGGAAAACAGCTTCTGATTGCGAGTCAGGCTGCGACCGAAACCGGTCTTGGGCTCGCCTTCGGTTGTGATGACATGCCGGACGTTCAAGAAGTGAGCCAACTTGACGGCCTTGATTATTTCGGCGGTTCCATAACGCGCGGGGCTCGTAGGATCGAGGAGATTGGCATGAGCACAAACACTCGTCACTGTCAACTTGTTTTGCTCGACCATCTCCCGGATCTCAAGCGGATGGGTATCAAGACTGACCGACTCCGCGAACCCATACTCTACCCCTAACATGCCGCCATTATGATTGTCCGTCAGATCGACATAATCAAAACCGAGCTCCCGAATCCGTTGAAATTGGCGTGCCATCGGCGACAACGGCTCGACCAATGCAAAACATCCAATCCTCATATGAGCGGTAAGAGTGTCTAAATCAGCCTCTTTGTTGTCGAGAGTGAAAATTGAAAGAAAAAGCAGGGGAATTTTCCCCTGCAGAAGATCACAAAAAAACGCGAGCCACTTTCTGACCCGCGCTTTTTTTGGTTAGAAAGGTGTATGACGACGGATTATCGACCCATCGGCATGGATGCTTAGGAACAACGACGATTGAACAGGCGATACCCTACAAACAATAAGCCACCCATCAAACCAAACAGCATTGTGCTCGGTTCCGGGACCGCTGTCACTTGGGCGGTAAAATTGCCATCCGGATTACCATTCGGGAACCGGAAGGTATCCCAATCTCCTTCTGTCTTAACCCAGAAGTCATCAAAGCTGCCGCCGACATCAACAGGGCTCGAGAGAGTCAGACCCGCTTGTCCGTTACCGACGTTCGAGAATTCGACGGTCCAAGTGAAGGTATCCGGGACATCGATCGAGATCCCACTCAGAGTGTGGGTCTCAGTGCCCGCGTCTACCGAAACCGCGTTCTCAAACTTACCCAATAAGGTTCCGGGTGCTGTCGCCACGCCGACGTCGCTGCCGTCGTTTTCATAAAAACTCAATGTCGCGGTGGTATCATCCGGAATTCCACTCGCAAAGGTCTCAAATGTGAATTCCGTCATCTCACGGTCACTCCCCGCTAGGCTGATTTCGTCGCCAAATTCGCGATTATCCGTAAAGAATTCCCCCAGCGGGTTCACTGTATTGTCGTAAACAATCGAAGCCGCTCCTGTGCTGGCAACGCACAGTGACACAATGGCTGCGATGGCTGTCGCCCCTAGGCCCGTCGTTTTCCTGTTTTTTGCTATCATTATTCGCCTTTCTACCGATTTTTTTCGGGTTTGAAACTCGTTTCTTACGTGGGTTTTTAACGGTCTTTTGGATCTACGTCAATGATTTTTTTCTCTCTTTTTGACAACCTCCCAATGAGATTTAAGCGCCCAACAACTGCCGATCCATTCGCTTGGCAATTTCTCGCATGCGATCCCGATTGCCTCCGGCAACCTCGGCGGTCGCCCACCCGGTGTAGCGGATCTCTTGCAGCGCCTGCCGCACCTCCGCCCAATCGACATCGCCGTCTCCGATCTTGCCAAAGCCGCCATCTTCACTCCAATCCTTGACATCGAGCTTCACGATTCGATGACCGAGCGTCCGAATCCATTCGGCCGGCTTGGCAAAGCGCTGGTGATTCCCGATGTCGAAATACGCCCCGACCCAAGGACTTTGGATTTCATCGATGTAAGCCGCCAGCAATGACGCCGATTGGTCATCCGGTCCCTGAGGATCGTAGCAAAAACCATTCCACACATTCTCGATCAAGATATGAATTCCCAATCGAGAGGCCAGCGGCAAGGCCTTACGGATTTGCCGGATTGACCGCCGCCAGACTTGGAAATGGTTTTCTTCTTGAGGATCGGTCACCTTTCCAGGGACGAGCAGCACAGCCGTCCCCCCTACCAAATGGGCTTCCTTGATCGCGGTTTTGAGCGCCGCCAGACTTTCGGCCCGAATACTCGGATTCGGATCGGAGAGCCGTTTTGCCCAATGAACAGAGTCAACAACCCCATGGATCGGCAGGCCCACTTTTCGGCTCGCCTCCAGAGCTTCCTTTTTGTCGACACCGCCGGGGCTATTCAGCTCGACCCCGTCGAAACCGATCTCTTTCAGCAGATGAAACTTCTCGGCGATCGGAATCTCTTCCTGAAACATGCCCAATTTGATGGCCTTATAGATCCGCTGCGTCGTCTGATGCGACTCGGAAGACTTCGCCAAGGCCGGCGAAGTCAACCTGCCACCGCTCGCCAGCGGGGCGAGAGCGGCCAGACTTCCCATTCTTAAAAATCGGCGTCGGTTCATTTGCGGATTAATCCGTGGTGGCAAGTTTCAACTGTTTCTCAACCGCTTAAGCCGGTGGGATTTAAACAAACTCGGTCTTACCCGGTCGGGCCATCGGCTGCACCTCGTGCTCCATATCCCATTTCAGATTTTCGGGATAGAGGTTCTCCTCCGAGTTCATTGCCATATCCCAGGTGATCTCTTGTCCTGTGTAAGAGGCCATACGGCCCATCAAGGCCATCAACGTGCTCGAGCACATCCAGTCACCTTCCCAGAGGGGCTTGCCTTTCCGGATGGAAGCAAAAAGCTCGTTGTGCTCGGTTTGATACATGTCGTTCCGGGGACCGGTATACTTCCAGATCGTGTTCCCTTTGAGATCGTTGATGTAGGGGACTCCCCAACCCTCGATGTATCCGGTCCCTTCGGCACCGATGATGTAGTCGTTGTTTTCGTTGTAACAGCCGGATTGCTGCCTGGAGCCCATGAAACCCCGGACTCCATTCCCGAACTCGTAATTCACCTCGAAATGGTCGAAAATGTTCCCGCCCTTAGCCGGGACTTGGCGTCCTCCGACACCCACAACCTTGGTCGGATGCTGATCCTGGAGACCCCATGCGATCTTATCGACGCTATGGCAAGCTTGCTCAAGGATGCTGTCCCCGCTCAGCCAGACGAAGTTGATCCAATGTCGTAGCTGCCAAGCGACATCGCTCCATCCCTCGGGGCGCTCACTGGCGGATGGCATTGGACGAACCGGTCCGGTATAGTAAGTCGCATAGATCGCCCGGATATCTCCGATGATCCCGTTGTGGATCTCTTCGTAAAAGGCGCGCCGGGCAAAGTTCTTGCGCCAGCAGAACCCATTGACCACGGCAAGCTCTTTCTCCTTGGCCTTCTCGGCCGCGGCGATCATTTTCCGCAGTCCCGGTGCATCGGTGGCCATTGGTTTTTCGAGAAAGATATGCTTGTTTGCCTCGACCGCGGCTTCAAATTGGATCGGTCGAAATCCGGGAGGCGTGGTTAGGATAACAAGATCAACGCTGTCGATCACCTTTTGGTAAGCATCCAGCCCGATAAACTGGTGATCGGAATCGACGCGGACTCGGTCGGCCACATCCTGGTCTTTGAGGGTCTTATGACTCCGTTGCAATCGGTCCTCGAAGACATCCGCCATCGCCGTTAGCTGGGCGTTCTTGTCTGCGTTGAGCGCCTGTCGCGCCGCGCCCGTACCGCGTCCGCCACAACCGATCAACCCGACTTTGATCGTCTCGTTGTTGGCGGCACGAGCTCCTTTGGGACTGATCAAAGGCATCGCCAGAGAGCCCCCTACGACCGCTGCTGTTGATTGTTTGATAAACTGACGTCGAGATGTTGGATTTGGTGTGTTTTCTGCCATATACGTTCCGAATGGATTAAGTTTCCCGAGGGATACGCCGCTTGGACGCGCTCGTCAAGCTTGGGGTTCCATAAATCGATGCTAGCTTAACTTATGACTTACGCAGAGGCAATCGAGTTTCTTTATAGCCTCCGTTTGTTCGGAGCCAAGCTCGGCCTGGAGAATCCGCGCCGTCTCGCCGAGTTGGCGGGCCGCCCACAAGACCGACTTCGACTGATCCACGTCGCCGGCACCAATGGTAAAGGCTCGGTCTGCGCGTTATTGGCCGGCGCCTATCGAGCAGCGGGTTATCGGGTCGGCCTGTTCACATCGCCCCACCTTGTCAGTTTTCGGGAGCGTCTTCAGATCGATCGCGTTCCTATCGAAGAAGCCGGGGTTGTCGAACTGGTCAACGAGATGGCCCCACTTCTGGCCCATTTCGGCGAGAGTCGTCCAACCTTCTTTGAAGTGGTTACCGTCATGGCCTTGCGCTACTTCGCCTCGCAGGAATGCGACGTTGTGATCTGGGAGACCGGTTTAGGTGGGCGTTTGGATGCCACCAACATCGTCGAGCCGCTAGCCAGCGTGATCACCAATGTCCATTACGATCACGAAAAATGGCTCGGTAGCTCCTTGAAGGAAATCGCCCACGAGAAAGCGGGAATCATCAAGCCCAAAACCCCGGTGCTGACAGCCGCCGATGAGCCCGAAGCCTTGGCGGAAATCCGACAAATCGCCGAATCTCGGAGCGCGCCTCTCGAAGTCATCGCTCATCGATCGAAGGAAAGGTATTTTGGCAGAACGCTCAACCTTCGGCTGTTGGGGGAACACCAAGGCATCAATGCGGTCCTTGCTGCCGCCACGGTCCAACGCCTTCAATCGGAGATCCCGGTTGCAACACAGGCCCTTCATGAAGGACTGGAAAAGGCCGAATGGCCCGGAAGGCTTCAGATCGTCAGACGGGACAACCAGACACTGATTCTCGACGGCGCTCACAACATGAACAGCATCGAAGCTCTACGCGACACGTTGAAAACGAGCTTTCCGGGAAGCTCCCCGGCATTCGTCATGGGATTCCTGAAAGACAAGGATTGGCAGCGCATGTGTCAAGCAATCACACCCATTGCGAGCGCCCTCTACTTGGCTCCGGTACACAGTGAGCGGACGCTCGAAGTCACCGCATTGCAGGAAAGCGCCGAAGCGATCTCTCCGAGCCTGCCGGTTCGATGTTATAGCTCCTTGGCCGCGGCCCTTGCTGCGTCAAAGCACGAGCCCTTCCGTGTCATCTGTGGCTCAATCCACTTTATTGGCGAAGCAATGGCGCAGCTCGGGGTCACCTTCGATCCGGATCAAAATGAACGGAATTTGAACGATTGGGGCGCGGCGGCAGCCCCCTCTTCAACCCCGTGATGGATTTTTCTTGCAATGGCGGGCTCATCCCGACACCCTCAAATGCCTTGGATTAATCGATAAGTATCTACTGCCGAATGACTTCGGTAAAAGCAGCGAATTTCGGAGCCGCGACTCTCATGACGCCATGCCGGATGGTACCCCGTCGAAGCCAATCCGTTCGGGCAGCGCCTTCTCAGTGGAGCCGACCCCCCCGAAATATTTTCCAAGGGGCTTGTGCGATGCTGCCATTGCTCCCGCTTGCGCTGCTTCTCAGTCTGACCACCGGATGCCAAAGCACGTACAAAGAGGAGAGCGCCCGCCTTCGTCATCTTTGGGAGGACGGAAACGTCGAGGCCGCAGCCCAAGAAGCAAGCCAAAAGGCCGGGAAGCACACCGGCTCGGTCGATAGCGTCGTTTGGCGGCTTGAGCAAGGGGCGACGCTACGGGCCTCCGAGGAATACCTGGATAGTAACGAGGCATTCGACCAGGCCGAGGTCAAAGTGGACCGTTTTGAAAACCAGGCGCCGGTTCAGATCGGGCAAACCACCAAGGCCACCTTCAGCAATCTCGATACGTTGCCTTACAAAGGCTACGCCTATGACAAGATCATGCTGAACACGTACAAGGCCTTGAACTTTCTGAGCCTGGGCAAGCCTGAAAAGGCCCGAATCGAGCTCAATCGGTCGATGCAGCGGCAAGAAGAAGCCGTCCGCCTGAACGCCAGACGAATCGAAAAGGCTCAGGCAGCCGCCAAACGGGAGCAAATGAATGTCGATCGGCTCCAAGACCATCCGAGACTGACCTCCAAGCTCAAAGAGCAAAACATCTACCCTCAAGCGAGCCAATTGGAGGCCTATGAAGATTATGTGAACCCATTCACTGTACTGCTCGACGGATTATTCTTCATGACCTCGGCCACCGGGCCGTCGGATCTGGAACGGGCTCACCAATCATTGGAGCGAGTCTACGGGATGATGAACGACCGGCAATTCATCAAGCAGGATTTGAATGCCGTCGAATCGCTCATGACCGGGAAGGAATTACCGGAGATGACTTACGTCATCTTTGAAACGGGTCTGGCGCCAATCCGAGAGCAAATCCGGATCGACATCCCTTTCTTCATCATTACCGAAGAAGTCCCTTATGTCGGAGCCGCCTTCCCCAAGCTCGAATTTCGGGACCGTTATCTCTCGAGTCTTCGAGTGACGCATTCAGGCAAAACCGTCGAGACCGACCTGGTCGCCGACTTCGACAGCATCATCGCGCAGGATTTTCGGAACCACTTACCGATCGTGATTTCGCGTACCCTGATCGCCTCGGCGGTCAAGGCAGCGGCCACCTATGGCCTTCAAGAGGGCGCCAAAGCGGCAGGACTACCGGGGATCGTCGGCGGGCTCATCGGGGCGGGCTACCAGCTCGCTGTCAATGTCGCCGACCTCAGAACCTGGACAACCCTGCCAAAACAAATTCAATACTGTCGGATTGCGACCCCCCCAGACCGTAAGCTAGTATTAACAGCGCCCTATGACAGCACGCTTAAGAAAACCGTTACGATCCAACCGGGAGGAACCGTCAATGTGGTCTACGCTAAATCGATAACACCAGGCACACCGCTGCTTGTAAGCCAATTCCAACTCAAGTGATGAACAAGCACAGCTCATTCCTCATCGTCGGTATCGCGGTGGTCAGCGCTTCAATTCTCGGGACCTCATGCCGCACCGCCAACACTGTTCAACGCAAGGAGCCGGTGGCTCAACATGAGCCGATCGATAGCAAACGGGTTAATACCGATTCCAGCCTCGCCGACGCAGTGAGCGTGGTCGGGCTTCGAAAGGCCACGGCTCCCGGCGGCTTCCTTCGGGTGCAGCTTGACGTCGTCAACCGAACATCGCGAGCCAAGCGATTTACATATCAATTCACGTGGTTTGACGAAAAAGGGATCCGGATCAAACAAGGTCAGGCGATGCATGCCAGGATCCATGGCGGGCAATTTCGATCGCTCACCTCGACCGCGCCCACCCCCAAGGCTAAGGATTTTCGTGTGACGCTGCTTGAACGATAATTTATGAATATTCCCATTATCCCCATGGACCGACTCTTCTCTCAACGAATGGCCTGGGCAAGCGGCCGGCTCGCCGGCCTGATTGCCGTAGCGACCCTCTTGAGCGCCTGCGGCTCAAATCCCAAGTACGTCGAGTCAAGCGGGCCCGACACGCTGGTCACCCAGAATATTAACATTCAAGATTTCTCGATGGCCGCGGAGCGGATGGTTAATTCCTTACTTGCCTCCGGGGTGCTTGAGAAGAAGGAGGGCGATGAGCCGGCGGTGTTGGCCGTAAGCCGAGTCGTCAATAACACAGGCCAGCATTTCGACATGGACCTTTTAACCAAACAGATTCGGGTCTCCCTCAACAAGAGTGGGAAGGTGCTGACGACAACGACACTCAGTGGCACCGGCCAAGCCGAAGACCCGTTGGCCAAGGAAATGAAAGACCGTGAGCAGTTCCGGACCGGAAAGAAAGCCCCGACACCCGATTACAGTTTATCAGGCAAGATCATCGAAACGCAGGCCCGCCTTAACCGCCGACGCCAAACCACCTATACCTTTCAGCTCGCGTTAACCGACAAACGGGGATTGGCGGTTTGGGAAGACCAGGAGCAGTTCACCAAGCAGAGCAAGCGCCCTGCGATTGGCTGGTGAGTTACAGTGGGGATACAATGAGCACGCTAACACCAAATCTCCTTTATTACGGCGAAGAAGTTGAGAAGGCGAAGCCGGTCTTTCTGAACGCGGGCCCGTTAACCATGCGGTTTGACCCCGACCTCGCCTTTTTGCGGCATATCCGGATGGGGGACCATGAGCTGCTCCGAGGGGTCTACGCGGCAGTCCGTGACTCTCATTGGAGAACGATCGTACCACAGGTATCCAACTTTCAGGTTGAAGCCCAAACGGAGGAGTCGTTTCACCTGACCTTTGACGTTGTTTGCCGCGAAGGGGAGATCGATTTCTACTGGCGCGGCGAAGTGACGGGCGACAAGGAGGGGAAAGTCGTCTTCAAATTTGATGGGGAATGCCAGTCGACGTTTTGGAACAATCGGATCGGCCTCTGCGTCCTTCATCCCATGGTCGAATGCCTCGACAAGGCATGTACGGTCAAAAAGGTGGACGGCTCAACCGAACAGAGCCGCTTCCCACACCACATTGAGCCTTTCCAAATCTTCAAGGAAGTCCGGTCCCTTACGTATGAACCGGCCCCGGGGGTCCAAACGGAGATCACCTTTGAAGGGGACAGCTTTGAGACGGAGGACCAGCGCAATTGGACCGACGCCTCCTTCAAGACCTATAGCGGCTCGGTCGACGGCCCAATGCCCCTCAAGGCCGAAGCCGGCTCGAGGATTGAACAACGGGTCACATTGTCTCTCCCCGGACGCCCGAAAAAGATCCTTCCGGTCGTGCTCGGACGGGATCCGCAGCTTTCCATCTCCACGACTCCGGTCTTTTCCAAGCCTTCGATCGGCTTGAGTCTGGCGCGGAACGGAGAACGCCTCAACACCGAACAGCTTGATCTCCTGAAGCGGCTCCAGCTGGCCCATTTGCGGGTCAATCTCGATTTGACCTCCTCCCGTTTCACCGAGATTCTCACCCAAGCCCACGAAGAGGCCGAGCAACTCGGAGCCATACTCCATTTGGGGCTCTATATCACCGATGATGCGGAAAGCCAGCTTGACAGCCTGGTCCGACAGATCGAGTCATTGAAACCTCGCGTTTCCTTGTGGCTGATTTTCCATCAAAACGAGACGGTGACCCAGGACCGATGGGTCCGACTGGCACGCCAAAAGCTTTCACAGGCCGTTGGCGGCAACCTGTTTGTGGCCGCCGGCACCAACGGGAACTTTGTCGAGATGAACCGAAATCGCCCACCTGAGAGCTACGGGGCTCTTCCCTGCTACTCGATCACCCCGCAAATCCATGCGTTTGATAACACCACAATGGTGGAGAACCTTGCCGCCCAACCAACCACTGTGGATAGCGCCCGCCAGATTTGCCCACAATCCGTGGTCATTTCTCCCATCACGCTACGACCGCATTACCTTTCGCCACAGACCCAGTACACTCGCGAAGCGACGCCTTCCGGGCAGCTTCCGCCTGATGTCGATCCGCGACAAGCAACTCTGTTTGCGGCCGGTTGGACGATCGGGAGCTTAGGGCAGCTCACGACGACCGGCCAAGTTCACAGCTTGACCTACTTTGAGACAGTCGGCTGGCGGGGGATTCTCCCGAGTCAAAGCAGCCCCCCGACACCGGTTCCGTTTCCCTCACTTCCGGGATCCGTTTACCCGCTCTACCATGTTTTTGCTGAGATGGCGGGCTTTCAGCGGATCTACGCCACGCAATCGAGTCATCCACTTCAGGTGCGCGCCTTGACACTCGTGGATAACGCCAATCGCCGACGGATCCTGGTCGCGAATCTCGTTGATGAGCCACAAAGCTTGAAGATCAAAACCGGCAGCGGCAAAGCCCAGGTCCGATACCTTGATGAGTCAACGGTCGCCGAGGCCCTGACCTCACCTCAAGCCTTTGCCTCTCAGGAAGGGGAAATGCTCGAGACCGCCGCCAGTAAGATCGCTCTTCAGCTCGCCCCTTACGGCATCGCATTTGTCGACATGTAGCGAGGCAGAGCCTCCAACCATTCGAGGCATAAAGGCGATCAAGGTCAGCAGGGGACTGCCGACCCTACCACCGCTGTTGCGGTAGGGACCGCACTCCGCTGCGGTCCGCGCCTTCGCTTCTGCGAAGGCATTCTAAAACTTGACTCATCCTCAACAAATTTCGGCCTTTCAAGGGATTTAGTGCGCGTCGGAGGACCGAAGCGCAAGCCATGTATTGAGATAGCGAATAGGGATCCCTGTAAGGGTGAATCATAGCCGGAACTTCCGAACCGCATTACCCTTACGACGAGGAGAAGGGACTTGCGGGTTGTCGAAGGTCGCCCGACCAGTCGCGAGTCTTCCGGACGGTAGCGGCGCGGCTCTTTGCTTCCTCACCCCCTTCCGAAGGGGAGCGGATTGAGGTGAGGGGTTTCCGGGAGGCCCGGGAGCAACCCCGCTGCGGAATGCGGGCCCGACCTGGAAATTTTTTGCCCTTGCCCCGTCAAATAAGGCCGTGGAGACAAGCAAGAATGCTCGATGTTTTTGTCCCGCTCAGACAGGTCCGGGTTCCAAGCTGGCGCTATTTCAAAAGGACGATAAAGGGCACAGATGAGAGAAGAGGACTGTTCCCCGCGAAGGGCGCGAATAAAGAAGGGATTGAATTAGGCTCAGACACTCCGATACTCCGTTTATCCTGGTTTTAGGGTGGATTGCGAACAGACGAGCGTGCCGGGATTAACGCACCCCTTCAGGGTGCAGGATTTCGAGGACTGTTTACCCAGGGCGGCGCTGCGCTTGCCCTGGGCTACATTGATTCGCCCTTTCAGGGCTGGGAAGGAGGCTGGCTATTTCCCCTCGAGCAGCTTGACGATTTCCTTGTAATTACCGTCCTCGGCGAAATCCTTCGCCGTCTCCCCGTCCGCATCCTGAACGTTGGGATTGGCGCCATGATTCAATAGGATCTCCACAATGGACGCATGGCCCTCGGCAGCAGCAAACATCAACGCCGTGTACCCCTCTTTTTTGTCCATCAGGTTGGGGTTGGCCTCTGCCTCCAACAAGGCTTCCACCGTTTTCGGATTTGCGCCGGAGGCCGCGAACATTAACGCCGTGCGGCCCAAGGAATCCTGGATATCCACTTTGGCACCATGATCAAGCAAGTAGTTGACAATGTCGAAATGACCGTCATAAGCCGCCAACATCAGGGCAGTACGACCATTTTTATCAAGGCTGTTGACATCCAATCCCTGTTCGACACCTTGGCGAACCGTTCCCAGGACTCCCTTAAAAGCGGCCTTATGCCACTCTTGAGGCGAGATCTTGGCAGCGGATTGGCCGGATGCGGTTGATTCTGTCTCGGAGGATTGCGATTGCTGGGATTCGCCTTCATCAGAGCCTTGCGAAGCACCTTCAGGCACCTTCTCTTTCTGCTCGACCTTGGCCTTTTCTTGCTGTTTCGCCTTCGCCTTTTCTTTCTGGTCCGGCGGCGATTTCTCTTCGGTGGCCCGGCTTTGATCCGATTCGTCGCTCGAAGGGGCGGATTGTTGGGTACACCCCGTCACCAGCAGGCCTACGACGAGCAGGCCGAGGGCGGTATCCAGAAAATGGGACGGTATCTTTCGTGCTGAGTCGGGTCTAATCATCCGATCAGCATGGCGTCTTCCGGCAACACCGTCAATCTTTGTGGAGGCGTTGCCGAGGTTCGGTTTTCAAGGAAAAGCCCAACGCTCCTTTCCTTGCCCGTTCGTCTACTTCCCGCCCGACGCGGGCAACCCCCTTTTCTTCTCTCTCAACCCCCTGAGTTTCACGAATCCGCCCCGTTATCGCCGTGGGAATATTTCGATCCGCCTTGCTTCTTCGACGAACCAGTCCTCGAGTGACTCCACCTTTTCCGGGTATTGATCGGCAAGGTTTTCGGTTTCGGCTCGGTTTTTGTCGATCCGATAAAGCTCCCACTCTTGATCCTGGCGCAACCCCTCATTCCCAATGATGTCATTGGCGACCAGCTTCCAGGGACCCGCTCGAACCGCGGCGTTGCGCTCATGTTCATAGGCAAGCCGGCGTTTCGGCAATTGCTTATCCTTAAAAGCAGGGACTAAACTGACCCCTTCCAGCGGCGTGATCTCGTTTCCGTTAGCGGTTTCCGGATATGTCGCGTTCGCGACATCGACACAGGTCGCTGTGATATCAAACAGGAAGCCGACTTGGTCACGCATCTCTCCGGCTGCTTTGATCCCTGCGGGCCAATGCGCGATCAGGGGCGTCGCAGTCCCTCCCTCATAAGTGTAATGCTTATACTCGCGCCATGGCGTATTGGAGAGGTTGGCCCATCCGGATCCATAAGCCAGGCCGGTACCGGGGCCTCCCAATCGATCTAGTGCGTCTCCGGTATGAAGCTTGCTCGCCAGTCCCGGCGTACCTCCATTAACACCGGTCCCTCGGCGATCGGTCTCGAGCCAGCTTTTTGGCAAGTCGAATCCATACGGCCCCCACTCAGCGCACGCGCCATTGTCACTGAGAAACAAGATCAAGGTGTTCCGCAGCTCACCCGCGGCCTTGAGGTCGGCCACAAGCCTCCCGACGTTTTGATCCATGTTATCGACCATCCCGGCATAAACCGCCATGCGGCGTGCAAGGTCGGCTTGCCGTTCCGATGGGATCTCTTCCCATGCCGGATTGCGGACTCGATCTCCGGGGACGCCATGGCGTTTCGCCACCCTGGGTGCCGGCACCGAGCTGCGCGGTGGAAGCGTCGCGTCGGAATCGATGATCCCGATTGCTTTCATTCGCTTCAGGCGCTCTTGCCGCAACTGATCCCAGCCCGCCTTGTAGGTGTCGCGATAGCGATCAATATCTTCCTGCGGCGCTTGGATCGGAAAATGCGGCGCTTGATAAGCGACATAGAGAAACCACGGCTTCTCCGGCTTTTTGCGGGCGCGGTCCAGAAAGTCCAGGGCATGATCCGTGATTGCATCCGTTGCAAAGTAGTCATCGTGCTCGTAATCCCTGGAAGGGCGGCCTTCGGGTAAACGAACCATCATTTTCGGATTCCACGAATCGACGGCATAGCCGCGGACAAAGCCATAGAATTCGTCGAAGCCCTGCTCGATCGGCCCCGGCTTGGCAAGGTGCCATTTACCGGACATAAATGTCCCATATCCCGCTTCCTTAAGGACCTCGGCAATGGTCACCGTATTCGGCTGGAGAAACCCGCGATAGCCATGAGGACGATTCGGGCGATACCCCGCAAAGTGTCCGATGCCGGCCTGATGTGGATAAAGTCCCGTCATCAACGCCGCACGCGACGGACAACATCGGGCACTGTTATAAACCTGGGTAAATCGGAGTCCGCTTTTGGCCAGTTGATCGAGATGAGGGGTCCGGATCTCGCCTCCATAACAGCCAAGATCGGAATAGCCCAAATCGTCTGCCAAAATCAACAGGATATTCGGACGATCCGGTTCGGCACCGCCGACTGAACGCTCCGGCACAGAGAGCATTCCTCCGACCACGAGGATCCAGCACACCAATATCAGTGATGACCACGTCGATTTCATAGCACGCTTTCCAATCTATCGTTCGCGTCAGTTTGTGCCGACGCTTCGCTCGAGGACGAAGAAATCGCCGGGATTCCAGGCCGTAACCGCAATCATGACTCGCTTTGAGCGCCCATCTTTCGATGGCACGACCCACCAAGTTGCATTGTGAATATGCTTGGCCTTATCGAATCCGAGATCTTTTTTGGGCCGGATTGTTGAGATCACCTCGCCTTCACGGTCCAGGATATAAACGGGGGCCGGCGTGCTTTTTCCCTCACCGAATAGACAGCCAACGACCATGCGGTCCTGGTAAAAATCGACATCGCAAGGCCAGGCGCCTTCAGGGAGTGTCACCGAGCTGAGGTAATTGTTGTCAAAATCGTATCGTTCAATCCTTGAGTGCGGCCGGTCCGAAATGTCAATTGTCCCGGCTTCGGAATTGTAGGTAACCCCGTGACACGTTCCGAATCGACCGTGCTCGGTCCCTTTGCCTCCAAAGTAATCCGCGTGCCAGCTCGACTTAAATGGGTCGGCCTTGAGAACAAAATTGCCGGCGGAATACCCGTCGGTGACATAAAGCGTCGACTTCGCAAATTCGGTGTCCGTGGGATTGAAAGATCCCCCTTCCCGGTAGTATTCGTTGACTTTCGGCGGGTCGAGAGTCGTCACTGATCGCTCCTTCAGGTCCAGAACATACACATGGCCTCTTTGATTGTCGGGGCACGAGAGAAACGGTCGTCCCTGGTGGTAAAAAAGCGTCACATTGTGAAGATTGCCATTCGACAGTTCCGGGGACCCTCCGATAATCTCACTGTCGCCCGGTTCAGGACCAAGGCGGACAATCCCGACACCTTTGAGCCCGAAATAGAGATTTTTGGTGCGGGGATCGACCGCGAAGCCACCGTGAGCGCCGTTAATCTGATTCCGAGCCTTGGCAGGGAGCCGATATTCCGGGGCAACCCGAAATGCCCATTTGCCCGATCCGCTGGTTGCCGAGCCGGCTCCTTTTGCATCAGGAGACGGCGAGCTACCTTCTTTTTGAGCCAACACCAATGTTTCGCCCGAAGAAGTCTCCCCACGACGGTGAGGGTGTGCCTCCGCCAACGCCGCCCCCAGAGTCACCAGCGTCATAGCCACCGCCAATCGACAAGCGATCTTATCCAATCGAATCATCATTATTCCCTTCCTCTCTTCTTTCCTTCCTTGCCTTGATAGGTAACCAATCTCTCTTCAACCTCCTACCAGTTCACGGTTTCTTCGTCACCAAAAAAAAAGGTGGCTGATCTTCCGATCAGCCACCTCCCCTTTATTTCCATTTCCTTTTTTTCGGATTAGGGTGCGTCCGAAAAGTCGTTTTGGCCCACCGGCAATGTTCAATCGCCCGGCGAGGAAACCATCCAGTATCCATTAACGTTGCTTATATCGGGACCGACAGATCCTTTTCCATGATAATGGTCATTCCAGTTTGAAACACCGTTCGGACCGAAGACGCCCATAACGGCAACGATTTCGCTCGGGCCTTGGACATCAATCCCGGTCTCCATCCAAGCCTGCCGGACCGGCTTGCCGTTGAGCATCTTCCTGGCCCATTTTTTCCCCTCGACGGTGTTGTCGTAAGTGACGGTTTGATACCCGCAAAGCAGATGGAGGCCTTTGAACGCCGGGCCCCACCGTTGCCACCAACGGTTCGGGCTATTGCCGGGCTGCAGGGGACCACAAGCCGCTACGGTCAACCACTCCAAGTCGTTATTACCAAAACGGGCTTCGTTGTAGTGCAGGAACCCATCATCCTTGCTTCCGGGGAAGGTCCATCCATTCGCATTGGCATGGCCCGTGTAAAAGGCCACATCGACGTTGTCGATCCAGACGCTGTCATTGCCCCCTTGCGAAGGATCCTTAAAATCCCTTTCCCAAGCGCTGGCATCGCCCCAATTGAATCGCAGCGTCGTCGCACCATGCGAGGCGAACCGGGAAGCGAAGCCGCCCGCATTGCCACTCGAGCCGGAGAGGCCTTGCGATTCACCGATCCATTCGGTACCGGCATCGACGACCCCGCCGACCAACGGGCGGAAACCTTGCCGCGCCATATCACCCGACTTGATAACCTGGTCGGACTCGACTTCAAAGGTTTGGCTTGCATGTGTCTGAATCCCGTTGGCATCGGTGACTGTCAATGTCAGTGTCTCTTGCACCGGGCTCGCTTTGACCGGCCCGATCTGATACTGCACGACATCGTCACCCCCCGAGTTGACGACCGTCGTGCTCGACTGCCATTCCAAGGTGTATGGCTTGGTTCCGCCTTCGACACTGGCCTCGGCAACAATCGTTCCTTCTTCAACATTGGCCTCAAACCCGGCGTCCGGTTTCAAGCCGGTTTCCTGTTGTACAGCCGGCAGCAACAGTCGGCGCAACTGCACCGGTTGCTCGGCGCCTTGAGGCATGAAGGTTCCTTCATATTGGTAATGCGGTATCAGCACACCGACCTCTTCATGCTCGATCGACGGGGCATAGTAGACCAGCTTGGAGCTCAGCTTAAGCTCCCCTTGAAGGTCCGTCTTCATTGAGGCGCCATATTGCGCCTCGGCTTTGGCATCCGCCTCACTTTGCGAAAGGACCGGAACCGATTTGCCCTTCTCAACCTGACGCAAAATATAGGCGAGGTGCGAAACGTTTTTCTGCCCATCAAAGACGGCTTTGATCTGCGCCCCGGAACCGACCACCGGATGCCCATCCAATTGTAGCTGATAAGCAACTTGCGTATCGATCGGCTTGTTCACCAACACCTCACCCTTCGCATCGACCGCCTCGAATTCGGAGTGCCGGATGTCGGTCTGAACCTTATAAGGCGCCTTGGGTGTGAGCTCGGCTTGGCTAAATGCCTCTTTCGTCAGCCCCAATGCGCTCTCATTATCGAGAATCGAGATTTCTTGGATCTGGTCAAAGAGGAATCTTTCAGGCACTACCTTCGCCTGCTCCTCTTCATCCGGCTCCAACGGCTCTTCAACCGGCTCCGTTGGAACCGATTGAAACCGCTCGGTATCGGTGTACTGGACATACCCGGATTCCCCAAACGCACTCTTCGGCACTCCCAGACTCTCGGCCAGGGCCGAGAATTGGCGGTCTGAAATGCCTTGTTGGGTCACCTTGAAAATCGGCATGGTTTGTTCGGTCACCGACGGCCGCACCAGCCGATAAAATATTCGATTTCCCTCCAGTGTCACGGTCAATGGAGACTCCGCATTCGAGACCTCGCTCCATGGTCCCGTGATTTCATCCGCTTTTTGGAGCACACCGGCCCCTTCCCACATAAGCGTGATTTCGTTTTCCGAAGACAGCGAGATATTCAGCTTCGGCTCGACCGACGGCGCCGCTTCAACCGTAACCGGCAGCGAAGCTTGGTTATTCCCTTCTTGCTGCTCCTCGATCACCGCCGTGTCGTCAACCAATACCCCCAAATATCCTTGGCCGGCCGACAGCTCACCCGGCATTTGGGCATCGCCAAAGACGGTCACTTCTGTCGAGCCACCCACCTCCAGACCTGCCAGCATCTCTTGCCCATTAATTAACAGCGTGTCGTCCGCCGTGATATTCGAGTCCTCCGAAAAATAAAGCCCCACAGAAAAGCTTTGCGCGACACTCAGCCCACCAAGATTGGAGACACTCAAGTTAATCCGATCGCCGACCGATCCACCGGCCTCGACCCGAGGCTCACCTTCAAGTCCAAAATCGCCCACTGCCAGATCGGGCGATACCGGTTCGCCTTCGTCTCGGACAATGATATCGATATTGCCGCCATTGATGACAGCCCCCTCTTCAGCCAAGGTCACCACAATCTTGGCGTTGCCATCTTGTTGCCGCACCTCGCATTCGATATCGAGAGGCCGGTCCGGGTGCGAAGCAAAGGCCTCTTCCAGCAACTGACAGATCTTGGCCGCACAATCGAAGCGGGTTCCGGCAGCGCTAAATGTGACCTCCTTAATCCGCGTATCCGCACCTGTTCCCTCTTGATGAACCCGGGCTTGAATATCCACCGTCGTCCCCACGCCCCAATCTTGATCGATCGTGACCATCAACGCGCCATTTTGAGGCCCACCACTGTGAAAACTGCTTCCGGGCGACGGACTGAATTCCGGAACGAATGCCGCATCGGCAACCGCCATATTCTCTTTGTCGCCGGCCCATATCCAAGCAGGCTGCCCCACTCCAACATTCTCGATATTGCCGCCAATCTCTTGCCTGGCACCGACACCAAGGCCGACCACGAGCTCATGCTCCGCTCCGGCTGCGAATTCCGGGATATACGGGAGCTCTGCCGTGATTTCCGTTCCGGTTGCGGTCAACGCCTCCAAACCAATAAAGCGTCCGTTGTTCCGTAGCAACACACACAAGTCATCCGCATCGGTTCCGAAGTTTTGACCGGCAATGTTGATCACATCGCCGGCAACCCCACTGGATTGAGCAAGCTCGCCGATCACCAGGCCCTGAGATTCGGTAACCTGCTTGAAGTAGGTCATTGAAGGATCCGGACGTCCCACAAAGCACATCCGATTGAATTCATGGGTGAGAATAATCTCAAGGGATTGGCGGGCCTCGGCCTCATTCTCCCCGAAGTCCAGCAGTATGGATGCCCCTTCCACGATCTTCCAGCGCCCATTGATTTGCTTGACCTCCAGTTTGTCCGGATCGAACGGCAGGCAGTCCTCACCTTCAATCGATCCGGTAGGGGACTCTCCATCAACAAGATAATACTCCATCGACGGATTCGGACGACCGACAAAGCATTGCTGGGTCATTCCGTACGCCTTGATAATCTCCAATGCCCGGCGCGCTTCCTGCTCCTTCGACCCGAAGCTCAGCAGAATCGAATTGCCGGCGGTGATTCGCCATGTCCCATTAATTTGCTCCACTGTGGCCAGAGCCGGATCAAACGTGATGCAGTCCTCTCCTTGAGCCTCGGCTACGATGCTTACCGGGATCGACGCGGTATTATTGCCCTCATTGGTTTCACTAACCGAGTCTTGCTCGTCGACGATCACTCCCAGGTATGCCGGTCCTGTTGCAAAGTCGGCAATCATGCTCGTAACAGAGGCGATATCCACCGTGGTTGTGGCCCCCGCCGCCAAACCGGTGAACGCCTCTCGACCTCCGCTCAAAAGCGTGTCGCTCGAATCAATGGTCTCATCCGCCGAAACCACCAAGCCGACAAAAATATCGCCCTCGGCTGCTGCCTGGCCTTGATTGATGACCGTCAAGCTCAAGCGATCACCGATCTCCTCCCCCAGCTTGACTTCCTCGCTTCCGCCTAACGAGAATTCAGCCACCGCCAAATCCGGCGCCACTAGATCCTGACCCGCAGCCTCCTGCGGTAACTCGCCACTCACCCAAACGGTAGCCGCCAGAATTGAGACAATCCCTTTCCAAAATGCTCCCCATTTCATAGTCGCCGTTTATAAGCAAGAATCGTGCCCAAGTGCGCATCCATTCGATTCTGAGTCGGATTCACCGTTGAAGGCGTGGAAATCGAGGACGACATCCCTATCAGGGAAGGATCTAGAGGGATGGATAAGACGTCACCGGCAACCTGAAGGTCTGAAGCCGCAGCCATTATTCTGCGAACGGTCGCCCACCTCGGGGCAATTCACCCACCCCCCCGGGCAATCACTCACCTTGACCCTCTCCCCTTCTGAACGGAAGAGGAAGCTTACTGTGACACGATTGGGCCTCGCCTGATAGGGACCTCATCCGCGACGTCCAGGGATTCCCCCTGATAAGGGACGTCATCCCCGACGTCCACACGGCCCGCAGTGGAGTGCGAGCCCCAATGCCATTAAGTTAGGATGAGGGGGGCTCTTCTTTTACACATTGTCAGAAACACTGCATCGTTTATGGCCTAACTTAATGGCAGTGCTGCGGGCCCTACCGCAACAGCGGGGGAATTCCTCGTTTGTTTCATCTTCACCCTTTGGCGAGCGTGTCGTACAATCCATTTTGATCGCAAATGACTCGAAGGCTCGGCATTCTAGGATTAGGACTCGTGGTCATGATCGCATTGCTCTGGTTCAAGCAAAGCGGCCGCTGGGACCACGAAGGGGCCTCAAAGAAAGAAGAATTGCAGCGCGTGAAGGAGAAAGCGCTGTCGCATCCGCTCATAGATAAGGAGGTGATCGATTCGTTCCAGAAGCTCGAGCAACAGGAAGCAAAGCGAAACCGGACCATTTGGGCCAAGGAGCAAGCAGCCCAGCGTCACGAAGCGATCTTTATTCGCTTGTGGAATGATCTCAATCGATCGGATAGCCCACTTCGCGTTCTCGCCCAATTCCCATTCAAAAAGCTCCTCCTTCAACAGGACACCAGGACACAGACTCATCGCCATGGGATCAAGCGATTGGAATTGACCGGCAACAAGCAGGCTTGGTCGCCGCCGGAATGGAAAACCCGTCTAAGGCAATGGAGACAAGAGGGCTACACCATCGAGCAGAGCGAATGGCGCCACGCCGCCTTCGAGGTCGATTCATCCACCCAACAAGCCCGATCAACCATTTGGATGAGCGTGCACGTCAAAAACAGCAAACGCCCGGAAAGACTGATCATTCAAGGCGACTTATCGGTGACATGGGAGAAGGCAAAACCCGGTGACAATCGGCTTCATCCGAGTGTGATCGATGCAAGTCAAATAACCATCACCCGGAGGCAAGCAAAGCCTGCCTTTAAGCGGGTGTTTGCCGACACGGTCCCGCCTCAGGCGAAATCCGGCTACATTGACCCACTCATTGCTCATGACTTAAACCAAGATGGGCAATTGGAAATCATTTTAGCCGCTTCGAATCGCGTTTATCGACGGCAAAAAGATGGACGGTTCGTTGCCGACCAACTCTGCCGATTTAAAGAAGAGCCGATATTCACCGGGCTGATGATCGAGCTCAACCGGGATAGTCATGCCGACTTCCTCTGCGTCGATAAACAAGGGCTCCTCTTATATACCGCCAATAGCAAGGGAGAATTCGATCGACGCCCCAAGCGCGTTTGGAAATCCGACGAACCGATCCAACATGGTGAAGCGATCACAGCGGGCGACATTGACCATGACAACGACCTCGACATATGGCTCGGACAGTACAAAGCCCCTTATACCGATGGTCAAATGCCGACCCCCTACTACGACGCGAACGATGGCTACCCCTCCTATCTCTTGATTAATCAGGGCAACGGGCAATTTACCAATCAAACCCGTCAGCGCGGATTGACCACCAACCGGTTTCGGCGGGTTTACAGCGGCTCATTGGCAGACATCGACCAAGACCGGGATTTGGACCTTGTGGTCGTAAGCGATTTCGCCGGAGCCGATCTCTTTTTGAACCAAGGCAATGGCACATTTCGAGAGGCCACGACCTCTCTGATGGATGAACCTCATGCCTTCGGGATGGCCCATACCTTTGGCGATTTCAATCAAGATGGCCATGCCGATTTGTTCATGATCGGCATGAACTCCTGGACAGCAAGTCGCCTCGAGCACCTCGGGCTTGGACACCCGGATTACCCCGACTACAATCGGATGCGCGCGCCAATGACGTTCGGCAATCGCCTCTACCTTTGGGATGAAAATGGAGATGGCTTTAAGCAACCCCCCTTCCAACGCCCTTTGAATCATACCGGCTGGTCATGGGGAACCGACGCCTTCGATTTCGACAATAGCGGGACACTCGACATTTACATCGCCAATGGACACAAGACGAAGGCCAGCGTCCGAGAGTACGAGCCGCACTTTTGGCTGCATGACATTTACGTCGGCACCTCCAAACCCAGCTTGGTCAACGATCTCTATTTCCGATCAACCCATGAGGAGAGTCGCAATCAGCTCAACCGCTCCTACGGAGGTTACGAGAAAAACCGGCTCTTATTCAATTCCGGCAATCTCGATTACCTGGAAATCGCCTATTTGATGGGCGTCGCGCTGGAAGCCGATTCGCAAAATGTGCTGGCCGAAGACATCGATAACGACGGACGACAAGACCTGATCGTCACCACCTCCGAGCAGTGGCCTCAAAAGCGTAAACGCCTGCTGGTCTTTCGAAACACACTGTCGACAGATCATCATTGGATCGGCTTTCGCTTCCGTTCAAGGGAAGGCGGCCCTTCGCCAATCGGCTCGACCGTAACCGTGGAAACCGCCTCCGGTCACCTCGTTCGCCACTTGGTAACCGGCGAATCTTACCGCTGTCAGCCCTCCAACACGGTCCACTTCGGACTCGGCAAACAGGACTCGGTCAAGACAGTGACAATCCGTTGGCCCAACGGCGACCGAACCCAGCTCCATAACCCCGAAGTCGATCGCTATCACCCAATCAGCCCGCTCCAGCCGGCTTCAATGAGTCGCGACCAATGACCAACTCGAGATCGGTTTGGATCAATCGAGCGACATTAAGTTCAAAGGATGCCAACAGAGAAAAAGGCTCTTCAAACAGAAGGTCACAAAGGAGCGCGAGGCGGAAAAGCTTCGTGCAGATAGAGGCCGGGCCGGCCTCTATCTGCACGCTGTTCTTACCGCCTCTTTGCGGCCATCAATCCGATTCTCCGCGCGTGTGTCGGCTCGTCAGGCTATAAGCCTGAATAGATACCGCTAAACAGATCGAAAAAAATCACTTGACATCGATGCATTCTTATTGGTTAAATTGTAATCAGCCTAAGGAGGTGGATGGTGACGCCATCTCGTTTACCAAAACCCAAATCAAGGAGAGAAAGCTATGCCACATCATCATGGACTGCTTAAACTGCTGAACTTCTTGGAGGCCGCATGTGCCAAAGGAAGTAGGCACGAACAAACCTTTGGACGGCTGTTTGCCCCCACCGATGATACCGTCGATCGGGATAAGCTTGCCACGTTGGCCCAATCGATGGACGAGGGGCCGGCACCTGACCCGGCGGGTGATGCAGACCTGCCTGCAGGCTACATATTCCTGGGACAATTCATCGATCACGACATCACGCTGGATGTGGTTTCCAGCTTGGGGAAAGAGGCATCGCCCAACCAGATTCGGAATCTCCGAACCCCTCGACTTGAATTGGATAATGTCTATGGTGACGGTCCCGAAGCAGAGCCATTCCAGTACGACACCAACCGCGAGGGCTACCTTTTAATCGGAAATGAAACGAATCCGGATGACTTACCGCGTAACAGTCAAGGGGTGGCATTAATCGGAGATCCTCGGAATGACGAAAATGGTATCGTCTCCCAGCTACAGCTTCTGTTCCTCAGATTTCACAATGCCGTCTTGAGTCAAGTCGAGAAAGGACGGATCGAGGACAACATTGGAGAGGAAGAGTCCTCTTTCGACAAAGCCCGCCGTATTGTACGTTGGCACTACCAATGGATCGTGAGGAACGAGTTTTTACCGGCCGTTGTGTCCAAGGGAGTGCTCCGTCAGGCTGAAGCGGATGTCTTTGGCCGAGGTCAGCACTACCACAAGCCGGTGGATTGGGAGTCCGCCCCACTCATCCCGGTCGAATTCTCAGTAGCGGCCTATCGCTTTGGTCATAGTCAGATAAGAAGCCGCTACACGATCAACCCGGGACGGCATGAGGTCGATCTCTTCCAGCCTCCCTCCTCGGGACTTACTTCCTTCGATCCGGTGCCGCCTGAGCACGTTGTCGATTGGGACTTTTTCTTCGGCGTCGACGGTTCACGCCCTCAAATCGCCCGCAAAATCGACACGCTGATGGCGCACGAGCTTTTCGCGCTGCCGTTTGTAAGCAACCCCGACGCCGTTGCAAGCGGGGAAAACTCCCTTGCCTTCCGGAATCTTCTGCGTGGGAGCACCACCTTCAATCTCCCGCCCGGAGAAGAAGTCGCCAAAAAGCTCGAGACCAAGCCGATCCCCAAGCATAAAAAGGTCAAGGAGGCCGGGCTCGACCAAACACCGCTATGGTTTTATTGCTTAGCGGAAGCTGAACAGAATGGCGGAAAGCTCGGAGAAGTCGGTGGTCGTATCGTCGCCATGACCCTTTTGAGACTCCTCAAAAACGACGAAAGCGCCTACGTCCACCAAAAAAACTGGACCCCGACCCTGGTCGAGGGAGATGATTTCGGCATGGCCGACATGGTCAAATACGTGAGGCGGTATAACGTCCAACGACATTGATACTCCTTCCGATCCCTATAACTCCAGGATGCTCACGCTTCAATCGACCGGGATCCGAAACGCTACGCCGAACGAAACGAGAGCAGAACAACCAAGATAACACGGATGGAGAAATCCGGGTAAAAAGCTTCATCCGTGTTATCTCGCCGAGCTATACGAGCCGGAAGTCGCGGTTAAAACTTCACCTCTTATAGCCATTTGAAAGCTGAACATATTTCAAAAACACCCTACAACCTACTCACCCACGATCACGGCTAAAATTCAAACTTCCCGCTTACCATTAGCGTTCTTTCGCGGGGTAGCCGCGAATGCCGGTTGAGCGGGTTGAGTCGGTAATCTCGGTCGAAAATATTTTCTAATCCCACACGCACTTCAGCCCGCCGCCGTAAAAATCGGTATCCGATAAGGGCATTAACCTGCCAAAAATTCTCCTCCGGCAAGCCCCGGTCCATGTTATCCTGCGCATGCCAGACGCTATCCGCTTGCAGGAAGAGCCCATTACTAAGATTGACCAATCCAGCGAGTCGGACCCGGTGCAGAAGGGCTTCGGCATCGGATAATCGTGCAGAAAAGGGAGGGTTTTTCGCGGAGATGTCGAGATTTGCATGACTGACCTTGTATTCCATGCTCGCAGTGAAGTGGTCCCCCAAAAGCTGATTCATGTATAAGTTTAAGCTGCTCTCTCTAAACTCCTGACTCCTTGACATTTCGACCTGTTGCACTTCCCCCGCGGTCGGTACGCCCCCCGGACCGAGGCGCAGCCGGGTTGAATAGCCCCCTTGCACCGTACGCCCTTCTTCCGTCAGGACCCGTCCGACAGCACCTAAGTAGGTCTTTGTCGGCACACCCAGGTAGCTCTGTTGCGGCAGCTTTTGTTCGATCCCCACTCCACTCATTTCAAACTCCGCAGCGGGCGGTGACATCGTTTTCGATTGAGGACTAATGCTTCGAAACGCTTGAGTAAAACCGGCGACCTGACTCGGCTCGATTCGTATACTTTGATCGAAGCTGACCCCACCCAGGGATCGCGAATAGGCGCCTCTAATTTGGGTTCCCGGCCAGGGCGACCAAATAAACCCCGCTTTGGGAGAAACCCGGCTCTTCCTTTCCGCTCTTCCCGTTATTGGGGGAGCTTGATGGTTGACCGGATAACGTATTCCATCATAACTCAAACCGACCGTTACTAATAAAGAATCCAACACTTGGAAATTCTGGTACCCGTATACGGTATACCGCCTAAGATCGGAGACATGATTCGTCCTCGTGAGACGCTTTTGAATGTCAAGCAACGGCAGGCTAGACCGCAGACTGACTGCATTGTCGCTATCGAAACGCCCGGATTGGACTCGCCCTCCGACAACGC
>JAHEOI010000229.1 GCA_018610125.1 Verrucomicrobiota bacterium | reverse complement strand
CGTCTCCGCTCAGCGCAGCAAGCCGCTCCAACCTCTGTGTGATCTCGGTTAAGCTCATTGTGCCTTCACATATCGCGTGCTCATCTCATAAATCGGTCCCTTCCACCGGCGAATAACCGATGCCTCGGCTATCACGCCGACCGGCTCCCCGGTGTCGGTTGTCCGGGATGCGAGATTTTCGGTTAACGGCGTCGCGCCGGCCCGCATCTTATTCCAATCAGTCACTGATCGCTCAGTGTCCGTGCTGATTGTGTCGGTGACTTTACCAGTGCTATCCCGGATCTCCAGCTTGTCCTTAATCTCCAGCTCGCCGTCCGCTTGAATTGCCTGAAATGGCGTTTCACCGGTGCCTACCAGGAAATATTCAACTTCGACCACTGAGGATACTGTTTCCGTGCGCGGATCGCGCCGGTCGACCAACGGTGTTAGAAGCTGGAGCTCTGAGAATTGTGCATCCCTGATTTTTTCTACCGTTATCGAGCTGTCCGTCCGAGATTTGATTTTTCGAAGCTGATGCCGCACCTGCCAGGCGTTATTGTTTGCCTCGGAGGTCGCCAGATACTGGATACGGATGGATGTTACACCGCCTTCGCCGTTGGAATCCGGTGCGGATATGGCACTTGCATCCGGCACACTCAATATCCAATCGCTTCCGCTCTCCGTTTTGCTTTCAATCGTGAAAAACCTCGCTACGATTTGCGATTCGATCAGACCGGGGACACGCCACGGATAGGATTCGTAGACGTGCCGCGTCGGCGGCACTGTAGCATAGGTGCGGGTAAATTGAACCAGACCGGCTGCCAGGCTCTGAATATTCGATTCTTCGACCAGCTTTGCCTCGTTCAGCCTGGAGACATCATCGAATGCTTTATTCTCTTCAAATTTCTCCCATTCAGTGCCCAGCAGACTTTCCGATTCACCCGATTCCTTCGATCGCAGATAATCGGCGGCGAATTGCATGTATTGTTGCTCTACCAGAAACGGCTCTTGTCCCGGCGGAAACTTCTCCCCCGGAAAAGCCAAACGGATACGAGGTGGTCCGTGTGGCTTCGGTGCAGTAAACTTGCCATCTGTCTTGATCCGTGCCATCAGTTGCTCGCTTCTCGGATCGGTGCGGTGTTTTCAGCAACCGTTTGAGTTTCTTTGCGAACGCCTTGAAGCTCTGTTACTTGCTTCTCAAGGACTGCAAATGGTCTGCGCTCGCTCTCTCGTAATGCCAAGATACCTCGTCGAACTTCATCCGATCGACTGAAAGCCTCAGTAGCCAGATCAAGTCGACCGACGCCTTTTGCGCGTTCGGCAAATCGTTCCAGTCGCATAACTCGACGTGCGGACTGCACGTCCTGGAAAAACTGTTGCGGTGCGCCGGCTCTCTGTGCGGCAACAAGGTTTGATCGTGCCAACTCTCCAACATTGAATTTGGAGCGTTCGAGACGCGCTGCTTCGAGTCGCCGCTGAGCCTCCTGCACCTTATCGTTGATGCGCTGCTGCTCCTGCCGTTGCTGTTCAAGTTCCTTGGTCTTCTGCCGCTGTGTCTCCAAATCCTTTTTGGCTGCTTCTTCTGCGGCCTTCTGAGCCTCCGCCACCTTGTTCTGCTGATCCGCTTGCTCTCCCGTGCGACGTTTAAGCTCTTCACGCATCTCAGCAATCCGCTCTTCCTGATTGGCGATCTCGGACGCAGTTGCGGTCGGATCGAAAGCGCCCCCGGTCAAACCTAAAAATCCGCCTGCTTTTGATAGACCAAATGCCAAGTTGCTGATTGCTTCTCGCTTAAGGAAGTTGAATTGATCAGCCATTTGTTTGGCGTGCTCATTCATTTTGGCTAGTCGCTCGACGTTCTTCTCGTCGATATTAAAGCGACTGGCCGAAGTCATCATGTCACGTAGTCGATCACCACCTTTTTCAAGCACATTTAGAAACTTCGTCCCATCGCCGCCGAATAGCTTGTCCGCCAATTGCACCCGTTTAGCTTCATCGGAGACCTGATTGAGTCCGTTTACGACTTCAAAAAACAAATCTCTCGTTCCCTTCAGATTGTTTTGGGAATCTTTCAGTTCGATGTTAAGGGTATTGAATGCCTCAAAGAGCGGCCCGGTCCCTTCCAGGGCGTCCCCGATGCGAATGCTAAATTCCTCCAGTGATCCGTTGACGATATCTTGCTCAACACCAAACCTCCCAGCTACCTGTTGAAGCTCTTGGAGTGTATCAGTTGTCACACCGGCCATTGACGATGCCCTTTCAAGCTCAGCAGCCCATTCGGTACTTTGCTTTGTGGCAAATCCTATTGCTGCGCCAAACCCTGCTATACCGATACCAGCGCGCCTTACTCCAGCTTTGAATTTCTCGACGCGATCACGGGATTTACTCAAGCCCTTTGTGAAGTCCTTGGCATCGAGTCCCATTGTCGCCACTATGTCTTGACCTAAGGCCATTCTTCTCCATTCTGCCTTGCAAGGTATTCGTGGACAACCATGCTGCTGCGGTTATCGAGTAATGCATCCGGATCAGCTTCTTTGTGAATACACCGCACAAGCTGCCATACGATCGTCAGCGGCATATCCATGATCTGTTGAAGCATTCCACCTGCCGGCAATGCACCATAGCTTTTGCCGATCTGATGGGTGATCATCGCAACCCAACTCGCATAAGGTGCCTTATCTCGTTGCTTGCCCTGGGGTGCATCCCAAAACGCCGTCTCCACGTATGATTGAATATCCGATATCGCCTGCAAAGCTCGAAGCCGCCGGCTGCGACGAATGACCGATTTGCGTTTTCGCCTAACTCGTAAATTCCGCAGTCGCCGCGATCCCATCGGCTCAAAGTCGACCGATACGATCCAAAGAAATTGGGGGACGTGAACGGCCTCGACATCAGCATTGCTGACAAACGGAGATTCAACCGCCTCCAATAAAAGCAAATGCCTCAAGGTCATCGGTTTAACCTTGAGGCCACACAATATTTGATGATCCCGGACGAAATCATTCATCCGGAGCGATGCCTCCCGGTCTACAGCTTCTTTGTATCCGGGAATGTCATAATAGCTGAATGCCGGCATGGCCGGTTATCCCACCAGTTTGCGACAGGTCAGGTCATAAGTTTTTAGCGTCGG
>JAHEOI010000228.1 GCA_018610125.1 Verrucomicrobiota bacterium | reverse complement strand
TAAAAAGCAGGATGGATCCGTCGCTCAGCCGCTCTATCTCTGCGCCCTTGATGATACAGTGTGGCTCTCCGAGGAGGATGCGATCGCTTATTGCCTGGATCAGCATTTTTCAACGTTTTATCAGGTGGAAAAGATCCCCACCGATCCCCCCAAAGGGAAATACACGTTCGTCGCCCAGTGCGGCATGACCGGAACCATATTGGGACCGCCCAATTACCACGACTACCAGAATCAGCTCGTCAGACTTCATGCCCGACGGTTCCCAGACATGCCGTTCGAAACCTTCAAGTCGCGGGTTAAGATTGTGCGCGACCCTGAAGTGGTCCAGCAGTGGCTCGACGAGCAGAGCTACAAAACCGAATATATCTGTCTGAATGTCTCTGAGTCGCAGCGGCTTTACAGTCGTGATGAGGTGGAGCGTCATTTCCGTGAGGTGCATGCGCCAAGTATTGTTCGGTATGTGAAGCAATGCCAGATTCCCGGTCCTCAAAGCCGCAACCTGCCTTCCGCCTCGCTTCAGCGTGCGGTCCGACGGGCTTGGGAAGATCAAAAGCGCTTCCCGCTCAAAGTTGTCCATGTCCTAAGTCAGCAATTTGCCAAGCGGGGACTCCAGTTCTTTAAGGTCAATAAGACCGTGACCCACGTCTCGGTGGCCCGTCCGCGGTACCTGGACCTTGAAAAGACGCCCGTGACGGAAGGGGTGCGGAAGCTCGTCCAGTTTATCGAGGAAACCCCCAAGTGCACTCGACGAAAGATCCTTGATGCGCTCGCCCCTTCGCCGGAGCACGAGTCGAAGTCCGCCCAAGAAAACCAAGAAGCCCAACAAGCCCAAGGAGAAGCGGGGTCAGGTCAAGCGGACAACGAATCGCAGCAGGCAGCTCAAACGAAAGAGCCGACCGAGGCGCAGAAGGCGGTCATTGGTGACCTCCATTGGCTGATCCATGAGGGCCACGTGATCGAATTTGCAAACGGGATCATCGAGGCGGCCAAACCGCCTGCCTCCAAGCAGCACCGGTCCGAGAATATTGCGGCTAGCAAAGCCAAAGAGCAGGCGAAGTCCTCCAGCCGAAACGAGTCAGCAGCAGGTAATCGCTCGCAAGATACCGCCCGGGATCAAGCCAAAGAGTCGAAGAAGAGCGGCGAAAGCGAGCAAACCGTCCAGGAAGATAAACGCCAACCTGATAAGGCCCCGGAGACAGCCGATAAAGCCGATAAGAAGGAAGCGACTGACAACGGGAGCGAGCAAGGCGGCAGAAGCGAGCCACGATCCGCAGAGCACTCTCAAGGCTTTGCCATCGATGAGCGTTTACACGATCTGGATGCCGAAGAGGATCGAAATGAAGGCGCGAATGGTGACCAATCCGCCTACGCCGAGCGTGAAAGCGTGACTTCCTCTCGTGGAGAAACCGGTCAGTCGAGTCCGTGAAGCGTGCGAGTCCGTAAAATCCGCGGGCGCTCTGCCGGAAGCGGGAGCAGCGGCAATAAAATAAACCGACGTGTTGCCATGAAAACGAGGCCCCCACGAATTCAAGCAGCCAAGCTCCCGTTGTTTGCGGTCATAGGCTTCCTCTTCGCGTGTGCGCTGCCGGGTACAGCGGCCGAGAAACCGAACGTGCTTTTCATCGCCGTGGATGATTTGCGTCCGCAGCTCGAGAGCTACGGCAAGCCATTCATGCATACTCCGAATATGGACCGGCTCGCAGAGACCGGGACACTGTTTGAGCGCTCATTCTGCATGGTGCCGACGTGTGGGGCCAGTCGCGCCAGCTTAATGACCGGGTTGCGGCCATCCCGAAACCGCTTTGTCAATTACCATACTTGGGCTGAGAAAGATGCGCCCGGGGTCCCGCCACTGAATACCCACTTCCAGGAAAATGGTTACCATACGGTCTCCTTGGGCAAGATATTCCACCATCGCACCGATCATGAAGAAGGATGGACGGAAGAGCCATGGCGACCGGACCAACGCTACATGGCTTACCAAAATCCCGACAGCTTGAAGAAGTGGAAACGTCACAGGCAGAAGCACGATGGCGAAGGTCGAGCGCGGGGGCCCGCGTATGAATGGGCGAACGTGCCCGATAAGGCTTACCCGGACGGTAAGCTGGCTCGGGAAGCGTTGACGCGGATGAAGCGCCTGAGCAGTCAAAAGCAGCCTTTTTTCCTCGCTGTCGGTTTTTTCCGGCCTCATCTCCCCTTCATGTCCCCGAAGAAGTACTGGGATTTGTACGACCACGATGAGATACGGATCCCCGCGAATTATCATGCGCCAAGGAAAGCCCCCAACGCCGCGATGCATCAATTCGGTGAACTGCGGGCTTACGCTGAGATTCCCCATGAAGGACCGGTTTCAGATCGAGTCGCCCGAAACCTGATTCATGGGTACTACGCTTCGGTGAGCTATATCGACGCTCAAGTCGGGAAGCTCTTGGATGCCCTGAAACGGCTCGGGCTGAAAGAGGACACGATCGTTGTGCTTTGGGGAGACCATGGCTGGCAACTTGGCGAGCATGGCTTATGGTGCAAGCACTGCACGTTCGAAACCTCCATGCATGCCCCATTACTCGTGCGAGCGCCTTCAATTAAGGGCGGGAAGCATATCGACCAATTGACTGAGTTTATCGATATCTACCCATCCCTCTGCGAGCTGGCCGGCCTTCCGAAACCGGACCACCTTCAAGGACGGAGCTTCGCTCCCCTAATGCGGAACCCGGACCGTTCCTGGAAGACTGCGGCGGTTGGACGCTTCCGTAACGGTGATACCATTCGAACCGATCGTTATCGCTACAGCGAATATTCGCGCGACAATGGTGAGGTCTTAGCCCGTATGCTCTATGATCACCGCACCGACCCGCGAGAGAATTTCAATATTGTCGACCGAAAGACACTGACTCAGAAGGTCGAGGCGCTTTCAAGTGAGCTCCAAGCCCGAAAAGGCAAGGATGCCGATCTATCAAAAAGGGAATGAATAGGCCTCACAGACCGAAAGCCGCCTGCGAAGGCCAACAGCGATCCGTCAGAAACAGCCCGCCAAGCTTCCTCGATCGGCGGCTGACAGCTCGAGAGCAGCTCCTCGTCGGTCCAGATTTTCCTTTGTGCTGCGTCCGTCGCCATAGCTTATCTATTATCATACACCATAGTCGCTTTCTTCGCAGCAAAGGAGAGGGGCGGAAAAACCCCGGGCACCATATCCGAGCCACTACAATCCAAAATAATCCAAAAGCCCCGGAAGTAGGGGGAGCTGTACAAGAAAGTCTCCCGATATGCGCCGCGAGAACTCTGCAAGGATACTGTAACCGCCCGCGTGTGGGAAACGCAAAAGGTAGCGACGCCACCTTTGCGCCTCCGGAGGGGCTCAAAGAGCCCCTTTTAGAGCTGAACTTTTCCCTTTAGCGTTGCTAGGGGCCCTTCAAGGCCCCTAGCACGGGGGAACGGAAGCGTCTCGAGTAGCAACGTGCCCAATGGAGCTTAAAGCCTTGTGGGTGGGGAAACAGGATTGGAGCCAGTTGTCGGAATCGAACCGACGACCGACGGTTTACAAAACCTGGGAACAGCCGCTCTCAAGGCCGAAACGATGACGGCCTGAAACCCGCGCCAATTGCGCGTTTCGCCTCTCTCGCAGGGAATTTAGCAACGACGCCATCCTCAAACAACCCCTGTGCCATAGTGCCAAGAAATGGCAACACAAACCCCAAAATGACGGATTTTGGGCAAATGGAAAACCGAAGAAAGGAAAGCTATGCACGATGAAATCTACCAAGCACTCAGCAAGCTCAACGATGCCGTATCCCACGCTCAAGGCACGCTTGAAAAGCACGGACGGGATGACGCCCTCGAAGACCAGCTATGCCGACTCGAGGCCGCCACACAAGACCTGTGGGACGCTTGCCAGAGCGAATCCGACCCGACCTTCGAGATGGACGCCGACATCATCGCCAAGCTGGACGGCCTGGCGGCTCAATCCGGCCTCGAGCGGGATGACGTAGCCCGCCTGATGATTGGCAAGGGATGGCAATTGGTCCGTCCCTCGGCAGGCAAGGGGAGTGGGAATGAATAGGGGGATTGCCGACCGATTCGCAGGCTACCTGAAGCCCGAGAAGGGACGCTCGGATGTCACCATCAACAACTACCGGCCCATCGTCGAGCGATTCCTTCAATGGGTCGCCTCACAGGGATACGTGCGATGGGACGATACTGGACTGCGAGAGCTTCAAGGATTCTTCGAGAGCGAAGCTAAGCGGATGCTTGGAGGACGACGCGCCGGCCAAAACGGCAACAGAAAGCCCCAGGCTCGCTACATGACCACCGCCGCCATCAAAGCCTTCTATGGCTTCCTGGTGGAAGAGCGGCTCGCCAGCAATGACCTCGGGACCGGCCTCGATTATCCCAAGAAGGATGACTTGCTGCCCAAGCCGCTGTCTCACGAGCAGATTCAGCGGTTGTTGGCGATCACGCATCCCGACCCTCGGCAGACCATCCGGGATTCTTGGACGTGCGAGGACCGGGTTCTTATCGAGCCCGGGTATTCGTGCGGGCTCCGTATCAGTGAGCTCCGCTTTCTCACCATGGCCGATGTCCGCCTCGATGAGCGTGTCCTGATGGTAAGCGGGAAACGCGGCAGGCAACGCCTAGTTCCGTTTGGCAGGAAGGCATTCGACCAACTCAAGCTCTGGCTGGAAACGTGTCGCCCGCGCCGCAAAGGTACCGACCGGCAGCCGTATGTGCTCCTGAATGCAAAAGGCCGGCCATATTCGGCAGTGTGCCTTTGGAGACGTTTTAAGGAAATCGGTGAAAGGGAAGGCATCGCATCGCTTCATCCGCATCAACTGCGACACACATTCGCCACACACCTTCTTTAAGGCGACGCTGACCTGCGGGTGATTCAGGAAATGATGGGACATGAAATGATTGCGACCACCGAGAAATATACTCGTGTCGAATCCTCTCGGCTGCAAAAGCACCACGCCCAACATCATCCAAGAGCCTACGGGACTGCGCCTAGCCTGAAGGATGTTGAGGAGTAGACGGACGCCCCGACCCGAGCGGTCGGGGCCGTATTTTTTTACGGTATGTTACTGCTGTTTGACGCTTCCTGACGTTTCTTGACTTTTCGCGCCATATCGGTTCCTTGCTTTTGGTGCGAATTGATGCCACTTTTCTTCGTACCAAGGCAAGATAGCCGCAACCTGTGGGAGATGACATGGAAGGTAAGACACCAAATCGCAAGGGAAAGGATTACGCCTCTGAAGCCAGAGGGGATCGAATCGCTGAAGAGGAACGGAAGAAAGCGAATGCGCATAGCGACGAGAAGCGTCAGGAATTGATGGAAAAAGGTATGTCCATCATCTACCGACGCCCGGGATATGCTCGAAACTCCAACCGTAATCGCTCTTGACACCAACGTCCTGATTCGACTCGCTGATTGTGATGATCTGGCTCAAGATTGCTTTGGCACAATAAGGGAAAGACTTCCAGGGGCCATCACCTACGTTTTACCTACTGTAATTCACGAGCTCGCCGATCTTGCGACAGATCATGAGGATATGGAAATTAGAAGGTTGTGCGAGACTGCCCTGGAGAACATAAGTGAGGTGTGGAGATTTAAACCGATCAATTACATCCCAGTCGGCCACGGGATTATTGCGGAGGCGGCCCGCAAACTTCGTGAAGATGGCCTTTTACCCGAGGAAGAGGTGAATGATTCGCTAATCATCGCAGAAGCTGCTATCGCTGGCGTTTCGGTGTTACTAAGCGGAGATTCCCACATTCGGGATATAGATCAAACCAGCTTGAAACTGACCTTGGATAGGCGCGACGTTTCTACCCCGATAATTGCTTCTCCTTGGAAAATCGTGTCGGATTTCTTTCCAAAATAGTAGGAAGTGGCTCTGAAATCGGCAAGTTTAGTCTGAATGATCCCGGTAGCTTTATAGTTTGGTTCAATCATTGGACATCACCAACCTTGGGCTTGTTGTGAATACAAAAACCCGACTCCGCAGGAGGAACGGAGCCGGGTCTCTGAACAGATGGAGGGTTTCGGGGGAAATTATCGAGTTTCGGTATTTCTGAGCGGCGAAGTATTCTCGGCGGTTGCTTGATTCGTCTGTTGAATCCCCTGAAGCAATCGCTTGACCTCGCGAATTTCTTTCCCGAGAACGACCTGCTCCGATTGGCTTCGAACAAACGATTGAGACATCACGATTTCAATACCTAGGCAATGCCTAGGGTTTGCCTTCTCTGATCAGGATCATTTCGCCTCATTCGTTCTCTCGTGGCTTACTTTACCCAGCAGCCTTACGAGACACGACTCGGTCAGCTTCCGGCCTTCGACAAATTGTCCGTTGATCAGGACCTTCAGACCTCCTGACCCCCGCCGGTAAAAACAGGGGGTCAGAGGAAAGAGGATGAGCCGTCGAGCCGAAAAATCGGCTGGTCTTCCAGGGGGGTAAGGAGCTAGAAAGGTGGGGTATGCCACAACGTCAGTTGCCAATTTTCCCGGAAGGAGTTACCCAGATTACCTCTGAGCTTGCGTTCCAAAAACGGGAGGGAAAAGTCTGGTATTTTAACGGGCACTTGCCGGTTTTCAGTCATCACGAGGATGACGTCGCCAGTTTTCGGCTCTTGACCTCCCAATTGGTCGTCAATGGCACAGCCACTCAAGCCCAGATCAGTCGCGGTTTTGGAGTGCCGTTGATTACGGTCAAGCGGTGTGTCAAGCAACTGCGCCATGAGGGGAGTCAGAGCTTTTTTCGTCCAGCCGAGCGACGGAATGGACACAAGCTAACTCCAGAGCGTCTTGAGCAAGCCCGAAAGCTCCTGGAGGCTGGCTGGGAGGTGCCTGAGGTGGCCGAGGAGTTGGGGGTACTGGCCAATACCTTGCATAAGGCGATTCGTGCCGGGCGGCT
>JAHEOI010000227.1 GCA_018610125.1 Verrucomicrobiota bacterium | reverse complement strand
TGAAGCGACATCCCGATACCGCCGACGATGAGAATGACCATCAAGAGGTTGGCGGCGACCCCGTTTCGGGCCATCCAGGCAATTGGGCCCTTAAGATGATCAGTCTTGGAAATGTCCGATGTGGCTTCAGGCATCGCCGGCGCCCCCTTCGTTCTTGGAATTGTCGTTCGGTGACGAGCTGTTCCGTTTGTCGGCCGTCCGGAGCAGCATGCCTTCCACCGGGGAGGAAACGTTGGTCATGATCACGCGATCTCCGTCCTCAAGACCGGATTCGATATAGGCATTCTCTTTCCCTTCAAATGCGACAGAGACGGAGCGGATCTCGAGGCGGTTTGAATCATTCATGACCCAGACGGTATCGTTTTGGCGAAGATAAGCCGGGTCAATCGTCACGATGTCTCGCATTGTTTCACCACGGCAAAGCGTGTCGACCACGGAGCCCAACAATAGCGAGGGTTTATTGTTGTGGTCGGAATGCTCTGCCAGTGGATCCGGCACGGCGACCATTAATTGGGCCATCCGGCTGCCATTCTCGAGCCGGCCGATGAGCTGACGGACATAGCCTTCGCGATAGGCGTCCTCGCCCCACGCGGTCTCGTTGGTGACTCGCACCGGGCTTCCCTTCTCGTTGGGATTGTTCGGGATCTCGATCCAACGCAGGTGGGCGACCGGGATAGCGACATTGATCCAGTAGCGATCCGATCCGACAAAGGTGGCCAACTGTTCACCTTGAGAGACATTGCTGCCTTTCGAGGCGGAACGGCTAACAATGTGGCCGTCAAATGGGGCCGCAATACGGGCCCGCTTGAGGTCGGTTTGGGCCTGCTTGAGAGCGGCGTTAGCCGACTTGACGGCCGCTTTGGCCTGGTTGACTTGGGGCTCGCGAAGGATGAGATCCCGGTTGCCTCCCGTAATGTCGCCTTCGAGAAGCTTCAGATCTTCGCGGGCCACCGCTTGGTCCCCTTCACGGATCTCAAGGTTGGCTTTTGCCTGTGCGAGGTCGCTTTCGCGTTGGCGGAGGGTTTGACGATAGTCCGTCCGGTCAAGCTGGACCATCAGTTCCCCTTCCTTAAACCGTCCGCCCGGGACGAATTGCTCGCTCTGTCGGACAATTTTCCCGGAGACACGCGGGCGAATGATCACTTCCCGAGCCGGGACGACGGTTCCCATCCCGCGGACCCTCACGCGGGCAGTCTTTCGCTGTACCTTGACCGTGTCAACCAACCTGGCTGATTTCTCTTCGGCGGCTCCTTTTTTGGATTGTTGCTCAGACCAGTTGAACCAGAACCCCAGTAAGATTCCAAGGCCGGCGATCAAGAGGGCGAGGAGTCCGGTCCCAAGGGCCCCGAACTTGCGCGGCGTTTTGGTTGAATCCTGGGTGTGACCGGGGCTTGCCGTTTCGGCAGCGCTGCCTGACTCCGGCTCGCCTAAGCCCCGAATGTTAGCCCGATTGTCTGACGGTGGCGTGGATTCATTCATGGCATCATTTCGCAACTGTTGACGTGGAGCCAATCTCGTTTTTTGGTGACGGCTTGACGATTCCGTCCCATCCGCCTGCCAGGGCGCGATAAAGTGCGATGCGATTATCGATCAGGCGAAATCGAGCCTGAAGCAAGTCACGACGTAATTGTTGTTCCCGAGTTAAGGCATCGAGGACATCAATGTAGCTGATGTCGCCATTGAGGTACTGCCGACGCAGTCGCTGGAAGGTACGCTGCGCCAGGTTGAGCTGGTTGTTGATTCGCTTGATCTGTTTCTTCTGATGGCCTTCCTGACTCAGGGTATCTTCGACTTCACGGAACGCGGTGAGAACAGTTTGCCCGTACTGGTGAATCCGTTGTTGCTTGACCGATTTCGTTCGCTGGACTTCGGCCTTGCGCTCCCCGAAATCGACCAAGGGGGCTGTCAGGTCGGCCGCGATACTTCTGGCCCAATCATCAAAGATGCTTGTCACTTCCTCGTCGGAGACCGACCCGCTCGCACTCAACGTCAATTGGGGATAACGATCGGCGATGGCGATGGCCACGGTGCGGTCGGCGGCTCGTAGCCGGTAAAATGCGGAACGCACGTCCGGGCGACGATGCACCAATTCCGATGGCAGCCCGGTATCCGGTATTGGAGGGATCTTCGGAAGCTGACTGCCTTTGGCCTGAATCGATTCGGTGGGCGAATGGCCGAGTAGAACGGCCAGTTGGTGCTTTAAGATCTCAATGATCGATCGAACTCGTTCCAATTGCTCGTGTGTCGATTCAAGCAGACGCTCTTGTCGCAATACGTCGGAAGCCCGGACGAGCCCTTTGCCGAAGCGTTTCCGAATGATCTTGAGGACATTTTCGTTGGTTTCAATCTGTTTTTTCAGGATGGCTCGCTGGCCGCGTTGTTGAACAAGTTCATACCATGTGGAGGCAATGTTGGCGGTCAGGGTGATGGCGGCGGCCTCCAGGTCGTTGCGAACGGCCGTTTTCTCAAGCTCGGCCCGCTTGACGGCCGAATCAATCCGCTTCCAGAGATCGACTTCATACCCGGCCGCCAGCGTTCCTGTAAATTGATCTGTTCCTTCGAAGTCGTTGGATTCGCGCTCCACCCGCTCGGCGCTCGCAGAGAGGTCCAGCACCGGGAATTGGAACGCGGTCTCCCGATCCACGACCGCCCTTGCCGCCTCGAGGCGATCGCGGGCCGCCTTGAGGTCGAAATTGCCTCGAATGGCCTGGACCTGGAGACGGTTCAGCGTCGGATCCTCAAAGGCTTGCCACCACCGGTCCGGAATCGGAGTGGACCCATTGACACTGAATTGCCCTGGCGGTTCCACCGGCTTCTCGTGCCCGGTTTGATGGACGGCGCAGCCGGTTAACGCGATACTGATTAACGCCGAGACGCACGAGCATGCCCCGTAGAGGAAACGGCCGGTCCAATAAGCTTTATGATCCCGTCGTACTTCGAACACCACTGCTCCTACCGTTATACGGAAACCATTTGGCAATTGGCTTTCGAGCCTAGTCCGCTCACGCAACCACCCAATATAGCAGCACCATCAGTCGGCAGTCGGTCAAGGCAAAACCCAACCATGATCGACCCCGCTGAATGCCCCGACTCGTTGACTTTCATCTTTCGTTAAACGACGGCGACTAATGAGTGGTTACAACGAACATATACCAGCCGGTTTAATCGCCGGCACGGGCTTTCAAGAGGGCTTCATGACCGCAGAATACGCTCGGTTAGCAGGGAGGCCGAACCGTCTTAACAATACAAGATCACAACGTTTTTGGGGTGGGGTGCTGCCAAGGCTCGCGATACGCTCTTAAGAGACGGTCTGTGGCCTCGTCATCGCCGATTACGACCCGTTTTTCCGGATCATAAACAATGCTGCGCCCACCGAGGTCCATTGAGAGATTGGCCAGGATGCAACTGGCGGATGAAATGTGGCCTTCTTCAATGTCGGCGATAGGGCGACCGCGCGAGTCCACAGCCGCAAGGAAATCGAGCATGTGACGACGATTGGCGGGAGCCGCATGGAGCTCGATGTCTTCTTCTTTAAGGTCTTCGGGGTATTTTTCCTTTTCGTAAACGACATCCTTGTGAATCCGCTCGCCGTCGCCGTGAGGGATGAAGTCATACTGCATGACGCTTGCCTTGAGGGTCCCTTTATCACCGTAAAGGATTAGAGACCATGGATAGTCAGGGTCGGCGGGATCGCCCCAGGTGCGATGCTGCCAGACTACCGAGAGATTATCGTAATCAAAGGTCGCCGTTTGGGTGTCGGAGATATTCGATTCGCCATCCTTTTGGACAAAGATACCGCCGGTGGAGCTGATCCGCTTGGGCCAACGCAGGTCGAGCATCCATCGCACTGTATCAAGCATGTGGACGCACATATCACCCACGATTCCGTTGCCATACTCGCGGAAGGTACGCCACCAACGTCGATGAGGGAGCTTATCGTAAGGTCGCCAGGGCGCCGGACCAGACCACATATGGTAGTCGAGGAAATCGGGGACCGGCTTGACGTCGGGGTTGCCATTGGCCCGCATGTGATAGTAGCAACAGATTTCCGCGTATCCCACGTTACCGAGGAGACCGGCATCGACAACATTTTTCTTGGCATCGATTAAATGAGGGGTGCTCTTCCGTTGAGTTCCGACTTGTACGACGCGGTCATGTTTTCGGGCGGCCGCAAGCATCGCTTCCCCTTCGGCGACATCAACGCTGACCGGCTTTTGAACATAGACGTCGTGTCCGGCCTTGACCGCCTCGATCATGGGAAGCGCATGCCAGTGATCCGGTGTTCCGATCAATACGATATCGAGCTCCTCCTTGGCCAGCAGTTTTCGGTAATCGTTGTATTGACGAGGAACATTACCCGATTTCTGCCGCTCACTGATCCGCTTGGCGGCGTCCGATAGCATCCGGTTGTCGACATCACAGACCGCCACGACCTCGACCGGGGCCACCTGAATCAGGCGGAAGACATCGCTCTTGCCATACCAGCCGCTCCCAATGAGGGCAACGCGACGAGTCTTGTTATTGGTTACCTCAAGTCCATAGGACCCCAGAGACGAAAGGGCGAGAGAAGCCGATGCGCCTTGGAGGAAACGGCGACGATTGATCATGAAGCTCATAGTTAGTGCCGGGTTATTTTTGACGAGTGTTACTTATCACAGAGTCCCTTTTTCCTATCAAGCAAAAGTCTCGAGATCAAGCAGAAAACCTTGGTCCACGCTCATTCGTGTCGCAGCGCTACCATTGGATCGAGCGAAGCTGCTCGATAAGCGGGGTAAAGGCCGAAGATAATACCGATCGAGGCACTGATGCCAAGAGACAGGATGACGGACCAACCGGTGACTTGAGTTGGCATCTCGGCGAATCGCTCGATCGCCGTTGGGATCAGCACGCCAAGGGCGACCCCGATGAGTCCGCCGACCAGCGACAGGACCGTCGTCTCGATCAGGAACTGGCCGACAATCTGCGATCGGCGAGCCCCGATTGCCCGTCGGACACCGATCTCGCGCGTCCGTTCGGTAACAGAGGCAAGCATGATATTCATGATGCCGATACCACCCACCAGCAGACTGATGCCTGCAATCGATCCGAGCACAATGTTAAACATACGCTGCGTCTGTCGGGCATGACGTAACAACGTCAGCGGCACCGACATCGCGTAGTCGGCATTGTCATGGTTTTTCTTCAGCATCCGACCAATGGCTGTAGCGGTGGGCTCGACAGCGGGGCGGCTGTCGACGCTTAGGATTATCCGGTGCAGCTCGACATGCTCTCGACTGACCGTGCCGCCGGTTCGCTTGACGAGCATATCCCCGATGCGTTCCCGGGCAGTGCTGAGCGGAATGTAAATGTCGTTTGCTTGATCCGGTGTCTGGACACCGCCACTGCCGGCGTTGGATTGACTCGCAATCACGCCCACCACCTCGTAAGGCCGATTATCAATCAAGATAATCTTTCCGACCGGACGCTGCCCCCCCATTACTTGACGGGCCAGATGCTCGGTGATCACGCAAACCTCGGACCGTCTGCGTTGGTCGATGGGGTTAAGCACGCGTCCGACGAGCACCTTTCGCTTTACGAGCGTGAACCAGCTCGGAGTGGTGCCGACCACTCGCACTTCTTGCGAGCGGTCGGTGAAACGGACTTCTTTTTTGACGATCTTTGCCGGTGAGATTTCCTCGACCGCAGGATAGGTGCGACGGATCCGGCGGGCGTCGCCGTAGGTTAGCCCGTACGACAGCGTCAATGCGGCCTGTTGATTCATCTGTTGCCGCTGTTGTGACTCGGGCTTCTTGGATC
>JAHEOI010000226.1 GCA_018610125.1 Verrucomicrobiota bacterium | reverse complement strand
GCCGAAGATGAAAGTTGCGCTTGCCGCTAGAATCGCCGCCAAGCGGCCATACCGAATAGACTGAGATGTTTCCTTTCGGGCCATATGCCCTCGATTAAACGGGCGTCGCATCGGGTGGTCAAGGAGAAAGTCGGGAGGTTTCCGTCGCGACCATGGATACGATGGAAACCGAGGGTAGGATCGGCAGTCTCCTGCCGACCGTTTTTCGTAGCGTCCGTATCAGGGAGGAAAAATTTTATTCGTGCGATTGTCTTTATCGAAATGATTTGATAGGAGTCGGTCTCGTTTTGCCGATTCGTCCTTTGGGGCAAGTCCCAACAAACAGAAGACGTGTGTTAAGCGAATTACCATGACAGCAATCGACTATTTCGTCCTGGTGGCCTATTTCGGTGTCATTGCGTTGATCGGGTTCATCTCGATGCGGTTTGTCCGTGGGCAGGAGGATTATTTCATGGGGGGCCGATCCTTTGGACGGCTGATTCAAACATTTGCCGCGTTTGGTGCCGGCACCGGTGCTCAAGAGCCGATTGTCCTGGGGCGGACCACTTGGACAAGCGGATTAAGCGGGATCTGGAGCGTGTTCCTTTGGCTGTTTGTCACGCCGTTTTACTGGATTGTTGCCATTTGGTATCGACGGATGCGGCATCTCACCTTGGGCGACTGGTTTGTCGAGCGCTACGAGAGCCGGGGGCTCGGGGTGGCCTATACCATCTTTGCCCTCTTTTTCTACATGTTCTATCTCTCGACCATGTTCGCAGCGATCTCCAAGGTCGCGGCTCCCTTGATGGATGTGGATGAGGTGGCTCTGCCCGGCTTCCAACAGGCAGTCGCCCTCCAAACGGTGTTGGTGCCGGTGATTTGTCTCTTTGTGATCATTTATGGGGTGCTTGGAGGGCTTAGGGCCGCTTATTGGACCGACCTGATTCAAGGGGTTTTCATTATTCTCCTTTCGATTCTTTTGATTCCGGCCGGCCTCAAGGCCCTGGTTCAAAAATATGGCGGTCCCGAGCATTCCGGGCTTATGGATGGCTTTGAAATCATGCATAACCGGGTGGCACCCCAATATTTTGAAATTTTCGGTGGGCCGCGAGCGGGTGAGTTCCCGCTGCACTTCATTATCTCGCTGATTCTATTGGCGCTGGTCGGTATTGTGGTGCAGCCGCATTTTATCGCCACGGGGGGCGGCTCGGCCAAAACGGAAAATACGGCCCGACTCGGATTGGTCACCGGCAACTTTCTGAAACGCTTCTGCACGGTCGGTTGGGCCTTGACCGGCTTGATTGTGCTGGCGTTGATGGCGGATTCGGTCGAGATCGCTCAGGACCCGGACCTGGTTTGGGGAATTGCGGCCCGTGAGATCCTCGGACCGCTGCAACTGGGGCTTGTGGGGTTGATGCTGGCATGCTTGCTGGCGGCCCTGATGTCCTCCGCGGATACTTACATGCTGGTCACCTCGGCACTGGTCGTGCGCAATTTCTATGCCGAGTATATCAACCGCAACGCCACGGATAAGACGTATCTCTTCGTTGGCCGTATAACCGGGATCATTATCATTGCGGGCGCGGGGGTGATCGCCCTGAATTTTATGGATGTTTTCCGGCAGTTCAGGCTGGCGTTGGAAGTCCCGATCGTGTTCGCCGCTCCCTTCTGGATCGGGATGTTCTGGCGTCGCGCGAACCGTTGGTCCGCTTGGCTCACTGTTCTATTCTCGACGTTTGCCTTCTTTGTCATCCCGATCGTGGCACCGATGCTCATGCCCGGCCTAAAAAACAATCCCAATTTAACCATCACCAACGACATTCGGGTGACGACCGTGCAACGGGAAGCGACGCAAGTGGATGTGGCCAAGCGGAAGGCTTGGGAAGAGGCGCGGGCAACGGCGAAGGCCATTGAAGATCCCGAGGAGCGGCAGGCGGCATTGGATGAGATCGGAAAGGCGCCTCCGGACAAGGCGGTGGGCGAGCCATTGGAAGAGACTTTTCGCAGTGGCGGGAAGTTGATCTTTTGGACCGGCAATGCCGGCGAGCTTCCGGAGGAAGAGATGAAGGTGATCGATCGGCGCGAATCCGAGAGTACGGAATTGGTTGTCAAACGCTTTACCGGCTCGGTCGAAGGCAAAGGGCGTTTGAATGTCGACTTTCTCCTCTATCAGGCTCTCGGGTTCGACCTGAGGCGGGCCTCGGACCCGATGCTGCAGACACTGAGGTTGCCGACCCGATTGATTATCCCGTTCCTGATTTTGATTATTTTAAGCTATCTAACGCCCCGAAACCGGAAGGAAACATTGGATCGCTACTACGCCAAGATGAAGACACCGGTGCAAGCGACTCCCGAAGCGGATCGCGCCGAATTGGAAGCGGTCTATGCGAACCCGGAGCGCGTTCGCCATCGGAAGCTTTTCCCTCGAAGCCCGACATTGGAAATCCAAAAGCCTCGGGTTAGCGACGTCGCCGGCTTTGTGATCAGTTTCATTATCTGCTTCTTGATTGTCTGGCTGGCGGTGGCATTGGTGAATATTGGGGCGTAGTGTAAGGGGATCCGAGAAAGATTGGTATGGCATCACATTCAATTCGCACAACGCTGGTCGGGTCGTATCCGGTTCCGCAGTGGCTGATGGGCTCCCCCTCGCAGCAAGGCCTGATCGACGCCACAAAGGTGGTCTTTCAGACTCAAGAGCTGGCAGGTGTCGATGTCGTCGTCGACGGCGAGCTTTACCGGTGGGACGTCAACCATCCCGAAACAAACGGGATGATCGAATACTTCGTACGTCCGCTTTCCGGGGTGCGCTCAAATCTTCGGCGGACCGATATTGCGGAATTTCACCGCTTGATGGGAATGGATTTCCGAGCTGAGCCGGCGGGGATCGTCGAAGGGCCGATCGATGAAGGGGGACTGAATCTCCCGCGCGATTATCAGCGGGCGAGAGCTTGCACGAGCCGGCCGATGAAGCTGACCCTGACCGGACCGCACATGCTGAGCAAGACGCTGATGGATCATTACTATCCGAGCAAAGGGCAACTGGCGATGGCCATTGCCAAAACCTTGGCCAAGCAGATTGCCGAGGTGGATGCCGACGTGATTCAAATTGATGAGGCGAACATCACGGGCAATCCGGACGAGAGTGACTGGGCTGCGGACGCGATCAATACCGTCCTTGACGCCGCCGGCAAGGCCAAGGAAAGAGGGGTTCATCTTTGCTTCGGCAACTATGGCGGGCAGACGATTCAGCATGGGCATTGGAAGCGCCTGCTACAACTGCTCAACCATCTGCATTGCGATCACGTCATCCTTGAGTTTGCATTTCGCGGCTATGAGGAGCTGAAGCACTTTAAGGACGGGCTTACTCCCGACATTGGGATCGGGCTTGGCGTGATCGATGTCAAGAGTAACGTGGTGGAATCGCCTGACGACATCGCTCAGCGGATCGAAACCGGAGTTAAGACCGTCGGGGAAGGCCGAATCCGGTGGGTGCATCCGGACTGTGGCTTTTGGATGATGCCGCGGTCTGTCGCCGATAAAAAGATCCGAAACCTCGTGAGAGGAAGAGACCTTTTCTTAGGGGCATCTCAAGGAAGCGGATAACATGCGACTGAGAGTTAAGGAGACGGATTTACGGATCGTTAACATGTGGACGCGAATGCCGTTCCGGTACGGCATCGCCACATTGACGGCGCTGCCTCATTTGTTTGCTCGTGTTACCCTGGATGTCGACGGGCGAGTTACTTCCGGGGTGGCCGCTGATGGCTTGGCCCCGAAATGGTTTACCAAAGTGCCGGATGCGTCTCTCGAAAAGGAAGTGTGGGAGATGATCTCGGTCATTCAAGCAGCGTGTGACCATGCCGAGACCGCAGGAAGCGTTTCAAGTCTCTTCGAGCTGTGGCAATTGATTTACGGCGCACAGGAAGCCTGGGGCAAACAACAGGGCTATCCACCGCTGTTGTGGCACTTTGGTGTGACGTTGGTGGAACGAGCCGCCATCGATGCGTTTTGTCGTGCGCAGGAAATGACCTTTGCCGAAGCGGTCCGGCAAAACAGCCTTGGGATTCGCCTTGGGGATCTCCATCAAGACCTAAGCGGGAGGGAGATTTCGGAACTGCTTCCTGCCAAGCCGAGTGAGCGGATCCGGGCTCGCCATACGGTCGGGCTGACCGATCCTTTGACGGATAAGGAGATTGCGCACGGCGAACGAGTCGACGATGGGTTGCCGCAGTCGTTGGAATCGTGCATCCATCGATATGGGCTTACCCATTTCAAGATCAAATTGCCCGATAAGTCTGACAAGGCGATTGATCGTCTTCGCAATGCTGCGACATTAATTGAGTCGTGCTGCCCCGATTTCGCCTTCACGGTCGATGGCAACGAATTCTTTAAAGAAGTGGAGGCATTCCGTGAGTTTTGGGATGCGTTGAAAGCCGATTCCACGGTCCGAACGTTTCTTGAAAAGGGGCTTTTGTTCGTGGAACAGCCTTGGCATCGCGATGTGGCCCTGTCGGAAGCGGTGGCGACCGCTCTGTCTCGCTGGGAGGAGCGCCCGCCGATTATCATCGACGAGTCCGACGGTGAGGTACAGTCTCTTCCGAGGGCTTTGGAGTGCGGGTATGTCGGGACCAGCCACAAGAATTGCAAAGGGGTTTTCAAAGGTCTGGCGAATGCGGCGTTGATTGCGCATTGCCGTGAACGGGAGCCGCGGAGCCGGTGGCAGCTTAGCGGGGAGGACTTGGCCAATGTTGGGCCGGTGGCACTCCTGCAAGACCTTACCGTCGACGCTGTGCTCGGGCTGGAGCATGTCGAGCGTAACGGGCATCATTACTTTGCCGGTTTGAGCGCGATGCCGGAGTCGCTCCAAGAGGCCGTCCTGAGCCGACATGGCGATCTTTATCATCGCCACGAGACGAAAGAGGCGGCGTTCCCAACATTGACCATCCAAGAGGGGCGCATTCACCTCGAAAGCCTTCTGAAGGCTCCCTTCGGCTATGGGATCGACCTTGATCTCTCACCTTTCACGCCGGTCAAAGAGTGGCGCTTCGAATCGCTCCATCTAATGTAGCGAGAGGGAAGTTGGCCCGCGAATGACGCGAAGTGCGCGAAAAAAATAGGGGCATTCAAATCAACCACTCAACCACTGCTCCGGCTCCGCTTAAAATCGAAGAAGGATTCGGCGGTTTGGTTGGTGGCTTGGCTTAGCTCTTCGAGGCTGACCCCTTTTACCTCGGCGGCCTTTTCGGCGATCTCCTTGACGTAAGCCGGCTCGCAGCGCTTGCCGCGATAGGGTGTGGGCGCAAGGTAAGGGGAATCGGTTTCCAGCATGAATTGGTCAAGCGGGGTTGCCGCGAGGGTATCCCGGACACTTTGGGCATTCTTGAAGGTGGTGATGCCGGTGAAGCTGACCAGGGAGCCGATTGCTTGAGCGCGTTTCTGGGCGGCGGCGTCGTTGACGAAGCAGTGGAAGACCCCGCGGACCTTATCCGAGAACGGCTTTAGCTCGGCATAGGTATCCTCGAAGGCATCGCGTTGATGAATGACGCAATTGAGCTGAAGCGCTGCGGCCACTTCCAGGTGCTGCCGGTAGAGGGAATGCTGCTTGGCGAAGTACCGCTTGTCATCCTCTTCCGAGCCGCCGGATTCTTCACTGGGACGATGCCGGTAATCCAATCCGGTTTCGCCCAAGGCAACGACCTTGGGATGCTCCGCAAGCTGTTTCAGAGATGAACGAATGTCCTCCGGAGCCTCGAGAACGTGACACGGATGGTACCCGACCACCGCATAGACGCTTGGGTAACGCTCCGCAAGCTCGAGACTCCGTCGGCTGCTTTCATTGTCTGTCCCAATCGTAATCAACCGGGTGATTCCGGCTGCATGGGCACGCTCAATGACTTGATCCAGATCGTCTTGAAAGTCCGGAAAGTCAAGATGGGTATGCGTTTCGTAAAACTCGGCCATGGCCCTATTTAAGCGGTCCGATCAGCTCGACGGGATTGCCGTCGGGGTCGCGAACAACAGCCAGGTAAAGGTGCCGGGGAAAGCCTTCCGGAAGCTGGACGGGCCCTTTGGCAATCGGTTCCACACCATGCGCTTCGGCCCGAGCCAAGGTTTTCTTCAGATTGGTGACTTCAATCGTAATGTAGCTGTAGCCCAGCTGGGAGTGGACATATTGGGTCTTGGCTTTCTTGCTTTTGACTTCGGGGACCTCCATTAGCTTGAGATGGGTTGCGGAGGCTTCCTTGCCGAGAGCAAGCACCTTGATGTCCAGCGGCGGTCCTTTGGTCAATCCCGCCTCCTTGCAGAAATCGGAGCCGACCTTGAAGCCTTGTAGCTCCTTAAAGCCAAGCGCCTTGGTATAAAAGTCGACCGATTCTTCGATATCGCTGACAACCACGCCGAGGTCGAAGGTCGTGCTGGCGAATTCGCTTGACTTCTCTTGAGCGTGCGAGACGCTCGCGGCTCCGGTTATCAGCGCGAATCCAAGTGCGGCACAAATTGCCGAGCGTGCGAAAAAGTGGGTCTTTCCTATCACTGTCTTCATTTTCATGATCCCATAAGAAGCATCCCGAGGCCGGCAAGTCAATGCTTTATGAAAAAGAGCTCTCCGAGGTTTTGTTTGTGGCCTGCCTCGCAATCAACCGTCCCAGCTCAAGGAGCAGGTCGATCTCCTCCTGGCTGTATTCATAGACCTCCGGCTTGGCGACGCCGAGAACCCCACGGACCCGGTCCTCCAGCATCATCGGCAACGAAATCGAGCCTTCCATCTGAGTCGATCGGGCGCCGGTCTTGGCCTGTCCGGATTCATCGCTTTGAAGGTTACAGATTTGCACCGGTTCTCCACGTTGAGCTGCCAATCCCGCCATCCCTTTACCGACCGGGATCATTTGCACTCGGTTAAGAATGGATTCCGGCACCCCTTTTTGGGCCGCCAGTTTGAGCTTTCCGTCGTGATCATCCAAAAAATGGATCGTGCCAACCTGGCACCCGAAATGCGTTAAAATGGCATCCAGAATGGCTGCGTAGGTCGCGTCATTCTCCTCCCGCAAGAGGCGGCCCACTTTCTCTTTAAGCTCGACTGCTCGATTATTGTTGCTCATGTTTTTGCGTCAAGTTTTGCCGTTGGTCCTTCACCATCGTTTTCGGTCTCAACGAATCTGCGGCGAGGCGTTAAGAAAATGTCTCGTTTTCTCTTCCGCGGAGCGGAAAATCAGCGAGGCGTCCGGCAGCGACAATTCGATGCGGTTAAAATCGTAACCCGTTAACATGCCTTGCCGGGTCTGAGGCAACGCCTCGCTAGCAAGTGGAGTGGAACAAGCCGCCCACGGCCTCATCTTCCCGCAAATCGTTGTAAAGCTGGACTGCTTTATCGGTTTTGAGGACGTGAAATGGGATTGCCTGCTCCTTTAAGCGCTGCAGCGTTTCCGGGCAGACTTGCAAGCGCTCATAGACGCCTTGGGAAAGGATGACCACTTGGGCGTTGTGCTCGAGCAGCTCTTCGATGTCGGCAGGCTGAATCCCGGGGACATGCCGGGTGCCGGTTTCGGCCCAATCCCACTCCCGAGCGCCGCCCGGAAAGAGCTTGGCATCCTTGAATCGTCGGTCTCCCTCCACCTCGATCTCGCCCCATTTAATCCGATTAATGCGGGGAGAAACAGCTCGGTCATCCATAACGTTCGCCTCTCTACGCTTAATTGGCTTGCCATTAATCTATGTCAGATGTCCGCGCTTCTCCACCAAGATTTTGACATCGGTTTCGCAAGGAAGTCGTTAAAAAAGGGGCGGCGGTGCTCCCGCCGGCCCCGAACGTTATCTAACTCGGTCATATTCCGGGTTCACGGCCTTTTTACCCCATCGATCGACCACCGCCTTTAAAGCGGCGTCGGATTCGGGAAAACGACCGCGGTCATCCGTTTCAATAATCCATCGATGGAGAATGGACCGGAGGCGACCCAGCGCCATGGCGTGCTTGCGCTTTGACGAGTCAACGAGATTGCGCGTCTCGTGTGGATCTTTCTTTAGATCGTAGAGCTCCTCGGCGGGACGGTGGTTGGAAACAAAACGGGACTGCACGGCATTGAGCTCGCCTTGCTCATAAAGCCGTTTCAAGACCTTCATATAATCTTGACCGTCGCGATACTGGGGCTGCAAGTAGGGGCGATCGGTCATGAAGTTCCTAAGGTACTTGTAACGCTTGGTGACAACGGCCCTGATGCGATCGAGGGTATAATCGCATCGGTCCCGCGCCGCAATCACGTAATCGCGGTGAAAATCCTTGGCAAACATATTCTTCCCTTGCATGTGCCGAGGTATGTCGATCCCGGCCAATGCCAGTGAGGTCGCCCCGAGGTCGATGCCGCTGACCAGATCCTTTCGGGCCTTGCCATTTGCGATGCCCGGACCGGCCACTACGAGCGGCACATTGATCCCGCCTTCGTAAAGGAACTGCTTATGCCGCGGCAATCGCATGCCGTGATCCGAAAAAAAGAAGACAACGGTGTTCTCATAGAGCCCATCCTCCTTGAGGTTGGTGATGATCCTGCCCAGGATCTCATCCATCTTGAGGATCGTATCGTAGTGGTGAGCGATCTCTTTCCGGTAAACCGGATGGTCCGGGTAGTAAGGTGGGACGGGAACCTCATCCGGATCGACCTGTTGTGCGGCATCCCCTCGCTTCCCACCCCGTAACTGGATCTGTCCGAAGAAAGGTTGATTGGCCTCGCGGCCGGACCACCCGCTGCCATCCTCGGCACCTTTGAATCCATTGCCACCTTTGCGGTCATAGAGGTCCTCGTTGGTGAAGACAAAGTTGTAATGATTTTTGCCTTCGTTGAAGGTGTAATAGCCGGCTGCCTTGAAGATTTCCGGGATCGTTCGGATGCCCAGATGGTTCGGATCCCACGTTTCCATGGTATTGCCGCGCCAGACTTTGAAGGAGCTGTAATGCTCGTGGGCTCCGATGGTGGTCTGGTACATCCCGGTAATCAGTGCCGACCTCGTCGGCGAGCAGACCCCCGCGGTCATGTAGGCCCGATCAAACCGGACACCGCGCGCGGCCAATCGATCGATATTCGGGGTCTCGATCACGTCATCGCCGTAGCAGCTCATCCATGGGTTCGTGTCTTCCAGACACACCCAAAGGATGTTGGGATGCTGGTCTTTGTCGACGGTCGGTTGGGGAGCGTGAGAGTTGGCGTGGATGTTGCCGGTCAAGGCGATCGCCATGAGCGCTGCAATCCATGGCAACCCCTTCCGAACGGGGGCTGATAATGCCCTCGATTTTCGTTGGTGCACGATAATCATTTCAACTTTCCTTTTGTTTTTTATTTGATTGGACTTCTGTTGTTGCTCGCTCGAACAACGTGGGCCGCTTCGAGCTTCTGTGATGAAGCTCCGTTGTAACATCACTCGGACGGGATTGCCAGAAGAGAGATAATCCGCCTCGAACGATGTCAATGGGCATTTCATCTGACTGGCTTGCGGTGGGGGTGGAGCATCTAG
>JAHEOI010000225.1 GCA_018610125.1 Verrucomicrobiota bacterium | reverse complement strand
GCCAAAGGTGCGGGTCAACATAGCCCAGGGTTCCACCCTGGGAACCGAAACGCAGACGAGCTCAAGCCCTGTAAGGGCGAGTCAGAGATGAGCATTTTCCGAACGGTATTACCGCTAGGGGCCTTGAAAGGCCGAAATTTGTCGAGGATGAGTCAAGTTTTAGAATGCCTTCGCAGAGGCGAAGGCGCGGACCGCAGCGGAGTGCGGTCCCTACCGCAACAGCGGTGGTAGGGTCTGCAGTCCGCTGCTGACCTTGATCGCACTCATGCTTCGAATGGTCTGAGGGAACGTCTCGCCAGCATTTTCGTTATTCAAACATCGGGGCATCCGGATTGCCTCGCGACATCAAATAGGCAAGGAGATCAAGGACTTCTTTTTTGTTCAGGCGATCGATCAGGCCCGGAGGCATGAGCGACGTCGGTGACGGCTGCTTGGATTTGACGGCTTCCTTGTCAACGGTCACATACTCCTCGGGCTTGAGAGGGTTGACCGCGACTTGAAGCTTCCCGTCCTGCTCGCCGATAATGCGGCCGAGTAGCGTGGAGCCATCCTTCTTTTTAATGATGGTCGACTGGTATTGGTCGGACACCACCGCGTTGGGCTTCAAAATGGATTGGAGGAGGTCTTCGTAGCTAAAGCGCGTCGCCAGATTGGTGAGGTCGGGACCGATCGCCCCACCCTCCCCGCGGAAGCGATGGCAATCGACGCAGTAAGCAGCGGCGTACATCGCCTTGCCATTCTCGAAGCTTCGCCCTTCAAGGCCCCCTTCCACCAAGGGGCGCAAATCCTTAATCGTCCAGTGCTTCCCGGGACCTTCCGGTTGGGGACGCTCCTCGGGTGCTGCCGAGGCGCTCTCTCCGCCTTGCTCGCCCAGAATCGAGGCCAGCGCCTGACGCTCGGCTTCAGAGGTGTTTTCGAGTGCGCCCTTCTTGATGTTTTCCAGGAAGCCTTCAAAGCTTGCGCCACCGGCATATTTCTCGTCGGCCGTATTGAACCATTGGAAGTAGCGCTTGCGCTGCTTGAGCGTCCAGCCATATTCGACATTGCTAAGCATGAGCGCATAGAAGACCTGCTGCTCTTGCTGTGCGGTCTGCTTGTCCAAGTAGTTCGCGAGCGTCTTGCCGTAGCCCGGATTGCGCTGAAGGAGCTCGCGATCGAATCGGTGCCCGCCCGGCTTCTCGGTCTCCATCAGATGGAGTGTCTTGCCGATAACGGTCGGCGAGCCGAGATAGACAAGGAGCCGACACAGCTCGCGATTGACCATCGGGCTGGATGCCGGGTATTGCGGACTGAAGCGATCGATGAGCCGTTGCTTGGCCGAGTCATTGGGCTCTCCCAGGCGAATGAACGCGAGGGCGTAGGCGCGAAGGAGCCCGAGCTTTTGGGGCTCATCGAGAGCCTCCAGCTCGAGCTGATTGAGAGTCTTAAGCAGCGCGTCTTGATCGCTTGCCTTTCCATGCCGGGCAAGCGCGATGCCCCCGTTGATGATGCCCCATCGGCTTTTGAGCTTGAAGACGCGTTGACGCCATTGGGAGAGCGGCTGATTCTCGATGGCGATACGTGCGGCATAGCGGACAAAGCGATCGGGATGATCAAGATGCGGCCAGGCTTGGGAGACCGCGTTGGGGGCCTCTCGGCCGTGGAATTGCTCCAGCTTGCGCCGCAGCGTCCGCACTTTGGCAGCCTTTTTGTCGATGATCTTCCCGGGGGGCTTGGTGGATTTCGACCCGGTGTAGGTGACGCGATAGAGGGCCGATTGGGTGCCGCGCCCTCCGATCGTGAAATAGAGGGCGCCATCGGGACCGACCGCGATATCGGTCAAAGGCAGGGGGCGCCCCGTGAGAAACTCTTCTTTGCGGCCTTGGTAGCTTGCCCCCTGAGGCTGGAGATGGATTGCGTAGATAGTGCCAAAGGTCCAATCCAGGCCAAAAAGGGCCTTTTGGTAGCGGGTGGGAAAATTGAGGCCTCCGCCGAAGACGACGCCTGTCGGAGAGCCCGGTCCGATATTCACGGCCGGCGGGAGGGAATCCGGGAAGTAGGTCGGCCATTTGCCTGTGCCAGAGCGCCAGCCGAATTCCGAGCCCGAGGTGGCATGGCAGATTCGCGTCGGGCGATACCACGGCGTGCCGACATCCCATTCCATGTCCGCGTCATAAGTGAATAGCTCGCCGTGCCGATTGAGCGCGATATCATACGTGTTGCGATAACCGCTCGAGTAAAGGCTCCATTTTTCTCCATCACGGCCCACGTGCGCGATCCATCCACCGGGAGCCAGGCGTCCCCGTGCGTGGCCGCGCGCATCCCATAATCGATTCACCAAAAAGTCCTCGTCCCAGACCTTGGGTTGAAGATAGGTGTCGTATTGCTCGAGCGGATCGGTATGGTTACCGCAGACAACATAGAGGCCGTTCCCCTGGGCATCCTTAATCACGCTGTGGGGACCATGCTCTCCGCCGCCTTGCAGGGCCTGAAGCTTTTCCACGGTATCGAGGCGTCCATCCCCGTCCGAATCGAGGACTTGATATAAGCCGCTTCCGGGGCCGCCATTCGCCATAGCATAGAGCCGCCCATAGGCATAGCAGAGGCCTTGAGCGGACCCGATCCCGAGGTCATCGAGCTGCTCCACTTCAGCGGTCCCATTGGACCCGATCGGTGGGATGGTCACCCGACAGAGCTTCCCATCCTGGGGGGAAGCAATCAAATGCCGACGGTCCTCAAAGGTGATCGCCACCCAAGAGCCGTATTGCCCTTTTGGGACAGAGTAGAGCAATTCGGCTTCAAAGCCGTCGGGGACCTCGATCCCGCGCTTGCCGTTGCCGGATGCGATTTGCGCCTGCTCCAACACAGTGCCCCAGGGCTGCGCTCCGTAACCTGCGAGCTCGATCGCCGGTTTCCAATCGGAGGCATCGAAATCGGACGTCTCCCAGGCCGCAACACGCTCGCGGTGGCACTTCCATCGGCCATCCGTTACAAGGTAAGCGTCCTTATCCTTGTCGTCCGAGAGGAGACGAAGTCGAGCCAGGAGACCGGCCTGGCCGCCTTGGTTACTTGCCTTGATGGCAATCACGTTGCGTCCTGCGTGAAGGTTGTCTTGGATTTCAACCGTCTTGGGCGTGTTCCAATCGTTATTAATCGCGACCTTTTCTCCGTTGACCCAGACGACCGCTGCGTTATCGCACGTGAACGTCAATTCGGCCTTTTCCCATTCATCGGTCAGTTCAAAGTGTCGGCGCAGGTAGACAGTCTCGCCGTCTTCCGGCGATTCGTGGCACCAAATCCAATGGGGCGCCGGGGCTTCCGCGGCCAGGCCGCTGACAGAGAGGCCCCCGGCAAAGAGGATCATCAAGGCTCGCTTCAAGCTTTTCATAAAATTCCGTTGTCGTAACTGACTGCGTCGGTTTCTGGTCTCTTATTCCTGGTCCAACTGAAAGCAAGCAGCAGGCCCGGCACTGACGGCTTCCAGGTAGCACAGCCCTTTCGAGTACTTGTGCATGGGTCGTATGCTCCAATGCGAGGCTGTGCTTGTCAAGCATTGCGCGTCACGGGTGTTGTCGGTCGGGAGGTACGGCACTCCCGAGCTGTTGATCTGACCAATCCCTACGGAGAAAAAATGTCACGCCAACAGAGGTATCAATCGTTGCAACCGTTCGTAAGCAATAAAGAGGAGGGAACGAAGCGGCTGGCCGCCGCTGTCTACTTTCATTGGAGCAAACAAAGCGACTGGCAGCCGCTTCTACTTTGGTCGGGGGAAAGATTGACAACCGGATCGAATCTGTCGAAGATCAGACTATGAACGAACATCCAATCAACTCGACCTCACGTCGGGAATTTATCAAAAGCTCGGGCCGTATCGCTGCGGCCACAGCCATTGCCGGTGCATCAATCCCTCACGTGCATGCGGCGGAAGACAACACGATCAACGTAGCATTGATCGGCTGCGGCGGACGCGGCACAGGCGCAGCGGTGAATGCCATGTCGGTTAAGAGAGGCCCGGTCAAGCTCGTGGCCATGGCCGATATCTTTCAAGATCGCCTTGACGGGAGTTACAGCGCGCTGAAGGAACACGACGTCGGCAACATGGTGGACGTGCCCCAGGAACGGAAATTCCTCGGATTCGATGCCTACAAGAAAGCGATGGATTGTCTCAAACCGGGCGACGTCGCCATTTTCACGACACCATTGGCGTTTCGTTGGGTGCATTTTACGTACGCGATCAAAAAGGGACTCAACGTTTTCATGGAAAAACCGTTGACGGCCGACGGACCGACCTCGCGTCGGATGCTTGAGCTCGCCGAGGAGTCGGAAGCGAAGAACCTCAAGGTCGGTGTCGGCCTGATGTCGCGCCATAGCCGGGCGTTCCAGGAGTTGTACAAGCGGATTCAAGACGGGGAGATCGGTGATTTGATCCTGCTGCGCGGTTACCGGATGCAAGGGCCGATCGGATCGGCTTTCTCGACCAAATGGCCCGGAGAGCCAAGCGAGCTGCTCTGGCAAATTCGGCGTTTCCATAGCTTCATCTGGGCCAGTGGGGGATGCTTCAATGACTTCTATGTTCATCATGTGGACTCGAGCTGTTGGATGAAGAACGCTTGGCCGGTGAAGGCGCAGGCCCTCGGAGGACGCCATTACAAGGCCACTCCTCGAGGTGATGTCTATGTCGATCAGAATTTCGATTCCTATTCAGTGGAATACACATTCCCCGATGGCACCAAATTTATTCAGGAAGGACGCTGTATGGCCGGAACGCATGGCATCTACTCCAGCTACGGACATGGCAGCAAGGGAATGGCTATCATGTCCAGTCATGGAGATTGCGGGCTTCCTTCCATCACTTACAGCAGCCAAAGCCCGGAGCCTTCCAAGAAGATCTGGGAGTCTGATGTCCCTCCGGACGAGCGCAATCCATATCAGAACGAATGGGATGACTTGATCGATGCCATCCGCGACGACAAGCCGTTCAACGAAGCGGCCCGAGGGGTAAAAGCGACCGCGGTCTCATCGATGGGACGCAAGGCCGCCCACACCGGCCAGGAAATCACCTTTGAAGAGTTTCTCAATTCGGATGAAGAATATGCGCCGGACGTCGACAAGATGACGATGGATTCATCGGCCCCGGTAGAGTCCGATGCGCAAGGGTTTTACCCGACTCCCGAGCCGGGTCGTAAAGGAAACTCGGAATATTGAGATAAAGAGCTCGAGAGATAGGGACGTTCTCCCGGACGTCCCACTTCTATCCTTGCCCCCCGACCGCCAGAGGACCTCGGGGACGAGGTCCCTATCACGAATCAAGAGGTGTGACTAGGCTTGCATCCCTCCAGTCGGGGACGCCTGTAACGCCGCTCGATCGAAAAGGGAGGAAGCGGCCCTGCGGTGGTAGGGTCGGCAGTCCCCTGCCGACCGTTCCCGCACCCAAAAAAATGGGACGCCGAGGACGGCGTCCCTATCAGGCGGACCGTCGGCCCTACCGCAACCGCCTCGGGGTTACTTTTGTGGGCCGCGATTAGGTTTTTGCCGGCCCTTCTGCCGCTGTTTTAACAGACTTTGCAGTTTAATGCGGAGTTGGCGATATTTGGCGACCAGTTTCTTTCGCTTTGCCAGAAGGGATTCAACATTCTCGTTCTCCGCCTTCATGGCCTTAATCAGGCTTTTCCGATAGGTCTTTTGCTTCTGTTTGACCTTCTCCTTGGAGTTTGCCTCTTTCTCAATCTTCCTAAGGCTCCGGTTTAACTGCTGAAACTCTTTCGCCTTGCTTTGCCTTTCCTTGGCGGCGAGCTTCTGATCTTTCTCCGAGCCCTGCGACGCTACCAACTCCTTAACAAGCTGAAATCGGCGGTTGATCTGCTCCTTTTTATCCGGAGCAATTTTGACCATTTGCTTTTTCTGCTCGTTGATGTAGGCCTTTCGCAGATTTTGAATTTCTTCTTTCTCCATCGCCGCTTCTTGGGCCTTGCCCAATTTCTTATCGACGGCTTGGAGCTGCGTGCGAATTTGCATCAACTTTTGCTTCGGACTCTGCGCTCCCTTCTTCGCCGAATTCTGAGAGCGGAGTTGGATGCCTTTTTGTTGCCCTTGCCCTTGTCCTTGCGCCTGTGCTGTCGTCGTCAGCAAGCCCCCCGAAAGCAAGCTTAAAGCAATGGCAATGGTCCCGATTCTTATTCGTTCATGACTCATTTTTGTTTTCTTTCTTCCTATTCGTTTGAACGTTTTCTGGCTTAAGGGACAGTATGTCCGTCAACTTACCTTGTGTCGATGCCAGCGGGACGTAACCAAACTCAACCGCACTCCGAGATCAAGGAGTGATCGTCGAAGCCCGGCGAATTTCCGTTTTCCATGACTGCAGTTTTGACGGCGAAAAGGTTGGCGGGTAATATTCTGTGTATGGGTTTGAGCCAAGTCATTCAAGGAGGAGCGGCGGTATCTGGCAATCTTGTTTCAAGATGCTTTTTTGCCGAAACCGGTTGGAACGCCGTCATTGTCATAGGGGTACTGGCGCTTATCGCGTGCTGCTTCTTTTTCTGGAGTCGGCGAAAGGGGTATCGTGGAAGCTGGTTCCCGTGGGGCGGGCCGGGCTCGTACGGCACCGGCGGCTTCACTGGGGGAGGCTTTTACGGTGGGAGCTCTGATGGTGGCGGTGACTGGGGAATTGGCGGCGGAGATGGCGGCGATGGTGAATGACACGCAGGGCGTCGAGGATGACTGGCAAAGCAAACCGGCCTGCCGTCGGTACTTTTGGAGCGGTATAGGCTGGATAAGTTTGGCACTGGGATTCTTGGGCATTCTTTTGCCTTTACTGCCGACCACGCCATTTGTCCTCCTATCCCTTTTTGCTTTTTCAAAAAGCTACCCCTCGATGCGGCGCTGGATTCTGCACCATCCGCTCTTGGGACCGCCCGTGCTGCGTTGGAAGGAACGTCGCTGCATCGAACGTAAAACTCGGAGGTGGGCGTTTGTTTCCCTGGCCGCCTCGTTTTCGATCAGTTTCTGGTTCTCCTGGGAAACGCCTTGGCTGTGCGTGCTGCTGGCGGTCATCCTGGCGACGTTGACAACACTCCTGCTCCGTCTTCCGGTCGATCCCACGGAAAAGCCACCGCTCGCACCGGGGCAACTTGAAAAAGGCGCTTGGCGTTAATAGCCCCTAATAACCGGAAGCCTGGCCATTCTGGCGGATCTCGCTGGCTCCGCCGTAGCCTCCCGTATTGAGTCTGCGAATGCCTTGATAGCCGCCGAAGAAAGTGCTCCCCCATTCAAGTTGATGGCCTCGCTTTCGTAGTGCCTTGGCGGTACTCTGCCGGATGCCACGCTCGAGGTGCACCGTCCCACCAGCCTCCTCGGCGGGCTTCCCTGTCGGCTTGGTGCTGCCAGTGTGACGAAAGCGAGCCGCATCCCCCGCTTCCTGCAGGTTCATGTCAAAGTCAATAAGGTTGCAAAGGACTTGGACTTGCCCTTGCGGCTGCATGGCACCCCCCATTACCCCGAAACTGAGCCACGGCTCCCCATCCTTGGTGACAAAGCCCGGGATGATCGTATGGAAAGGCCGTTTACCCGGCGCGTAGACATTGGGATGCCCCTTCTCCATGGTAAACAGGGCTCCGCGATTCTGAAGGCAAAACCCAAGCCCATCAGGCACGAGCCGACTTCCCCAACCGTAGTAGTTGCTTTGGATGAGTGAAACCATATTGCCTTCTTTGTCGGCGACCGTCATGTAGATAGTATCCCCATTATGCAAGCGCGGATCTCCCGCTTGGACATCCGTCGCTGCTTTGTTCTCATCGATTTCCTTCCGGCGCTCGCTTGCGTAAGCCTTCGAAATCAGCTTCTTAACCGGCACCTCCGCCATTGTCGGATCGGCATAAAAGCGCGCCCGGTCCTCGAAAACCAGTTTCTTGGCTTCAACCAAGGTGTGCAGGTAGCTCGGGCTATTATGACCCATCTCGTGCAGATCAAATCCCTCCAAGATGTTTAGCATTTGAAGCACCGCGATCCCTTGGCCATTGGGAGGAAGCTCATGCACCCGATATCCCCGGTAAGTCGTCGAGACGGGCTCAACCCAGGTGCTTTGGTGAGAAGCCAAGTCCTCAGCGCGTAGATACCCCCCTATCCGACGCATGAAACGGTCGATGGTCTGCGCGATCGGGCCGTCGTAAAATGCCTCGCGACCATCGCGTGCGATTGTTTCGAGCGTGTCCGCAAGGTCTGGATTTCGAAACGTATCGCCCGGATCGAGGTCCTTGCCATCGGGGGCGTAAGTCTCAAGAAAATTGGCGTATTGTTTGTCGTCGCTATCACCCTCGCCGGTCATGTTGAAGTCGGTGTTTAATGGGAAGCCCTCCCGAGCGTAGCGAACGGTCGGAGCCAAAAGCTCTTCCATAGGCAGACTTCCAAAACGGCCGTGGAGCTTGAACCATCCGCCGACTGTACCGGGCACTGATACCGGGAGTACGCCTTTGACCGGAATAAGATTCCGGTCACCCAAGGCGCTTTTCATTTCACTATACGAAAGCCCTTTTGGGGAGCGCCCGCTCGCGTTCAGCCCATACAGCTTCTCTTTCTCGGCATCCCAGACAATGGCGAACAAGTCACCACCGATACCATTGCTTTGAGGCTGCATAAGACCGAGGGCGGCATTCCCTGCAATGGCCGCATCGACTGCGTTCCCACCTTGACGAAGGATCTGCAGCGCAATCTGAGTGGCCAACGGCTGGCTGGTGGCGGCCATTCCATGAGGGGCAAACACCGGCGTCCGACTCGCATAAGGAGCCTCAATCTTGGCGTTCCCTCCCTGGACACCGCTCGAAAGGCCAACGGTCACGATGGCTGCCACGACTGAAACAACTGCATTTTTCATGATCACGCCTTTTAAGCTTAGGATCGGATTGCTTGAGCATCCCAATTTGGGCCATTCAAGTCAAGGTTTTCCCTCGATCATTTCAACCAAGGTGGGTAAATTTACTGCCGTGCTCTCGAGCTTGCCCTGGAGAAGAGCAGCGATCCGGAGCTCGAAGCACGCTGGGATAAAGCGACAACGCCAGTCAAAGCTGAAAGCTTAAGGCTCACTAATGTGAGACGCCAGTGATGTTATGAAAAAGATCGGTCTGTTTTTGGGCGCGTTCCTAGTGGTGGCGAGCTGCCTTTTTGGGCAGTCTCAGGAGATCCGATTCGCAATCTCGGGAGGGCCGGATGCGGATAAATTCGAGATCGTCGAAGGGAATCAGTTGAAGCTCAAAAAGGGTGTGGCTGCCGACTACGAAGCCTCCGACAAGCTTGAGGTTGAAGTCACCGCCGATAACGGCATCTCCAAAGTCTCGAAGCTCCTCTCCGTCGAAGTCGCCGATGTCTCGGAAGTGGTGTCGGTCAAGCTTGATAATGCCACGGTGAAGGAAAATGCAAGCGGGGCCAAGGTTGGGAATCTGACTGCCGTGTTTGCCAAGGAGAAGCGGCAAAAGGCCACGGTGGACCCTTCGGAAGTCGACCAGGTGAGCTTTGCCCGGCATATCCGACCGATCTTTCAGGAGTCATGCGTCGAATGTCACGGCCCCGATAAGCAGAAGAGCGATCTTCGTTTGGATGGTCCCAAGACCGCCATCGGGGAGTCCATCATCCCCGGCAAGCCCGATAAGAGTGAGCTCTATAAGCGGATTACCCTGCCGCCGGATGATATCGACATCATGCCTTCGGAAGGTGAGCCGCTGTCCCAAGCCCAGACCAAGCTCATCCGGAAATGGATCAAGCAAGGAGCCGAGTGGCCCAAGCGGGGTAATACCCTCTTTGCTCAAACGATTCAGCCGATTCTTCGAGAAAGCTGCTACGAATGCCACGGACCGAAGAAGCAGAAAGGAGATCTTCGTTTCGATGTGGCCCAGTCGGCAATGCATGTGATCAAGCCGGGCAAGCCCGAGAAAAGTGAGATGGTCAAGCGCATCAGCCTGCCGCCGGATCATGACGACTTCATGCCTTCGGAGGGCGAGCCGCTGAGAGATAAGCAGATCGCTTCAATCAAGAATTGGATTGCCAACGGCGCAAACTGGTCCACAACGACGGATCCCAAGCTTATCGACTATAAAAGGGAAGTCAAGCCGGCCCTTGCCAAGCTCTCGGAAAGCGAGCTGAAAGTGCTCCGTGAATGGATTGACCAAGGGGCGAACTGGCCCAAGGAAGAGTATTACGACCTAATCGGCAAGGCATTTCCGGTTAATCTCGTTAAAAAGCCGGTCGCAAACGAAGAGAAAATCGCCATCGCCCAGCTCAAACGGGCCGGGATCCCGGTCAAGCCCGTTGCTCAAGACGCGAATTGGATGCGGGTTAACTTTGGACTGGTCGACGAGAAGATCACCGATAAAGACCTCAAGCCTTTGGCCAAGATGCCCCATTTGACCGAGGTCGATCTCGGAGAGACCGAGATAACCGATAAGGGGTTGGCTCATTTGAAAGGGCTGCCCAACCTGACGCGGCTTGATCTCAACAAAACCGCCATCACGGATAAGGGACTGGCCCATCTTTCCAAGCTCCAAAATTTGACCTACCTAAACCTCTACGGCACCCAAGTCTCCGATGCCGGACTGAAGCATCTGACGGATCTGAAGTCGTTGAGAAACCTCTACGTATGGCAGACCGAAGTCACGGCTTCGGGAGCCAAAATGCTCGAGGGGGCATTACCCGGGGTGACTGTCAATCGTGGGAACGAACCGGCCCAAGCTCAGAAAAAACAAGCGTCAGAGATAGACAACGGGAACAAGGCGGAAAAGGCAAACGAGGGCTCAAGCACCCCGATCGCCCAAGTGCTGCTTCAAACCTTCTCGAAATAGGGGCCCCTTAAAACAGGTCGGTGTTCAACGGATTGAACAATCTTATCGGCAGGTCGCGAGGTATCAGCTCCCGGGTTTTGGGTATGCCCATCCAAAAAAGACGATGTCTGTTTTTCCAACGTCACCCAACGCCCGAGCGGACTTTAGGGTCTTAACAAATGAGTCAAGTTTTAGAATGCCTTCGCAGAAGCGAAGGCGCGGACCGCAGCGGAGTGCGGTCCCTACCGCGACTGCGGTGGTAGGGTCGGGAGTCTCCTGCCGACCGTCTTTGGCAGACCGGGCGGTCTGCGTTACGTACTGCAGATCCGTTCTCAACGCCGGTTCAGTTAGCAAGCTGGACAGCCTCTTGGGAATCCGTTTCGGTAGGCGGCAAAAACCGGTGAATCAGCTCCCCGCTGGCGACCTCCCAAACACGAAGGACACTGTCCTGACCTCCGGAGACAAGGGTGGTCCGGTTGAAGTCGATCGCGGCATCATAAATAAAGCGTTCCTTTTGGGAGATACGCTCGTCGCCGATTTGCAGGATCCCATCCCCCGACGTCGCCAAGAGCTGATCATCCAACCCAAGAAATTCCACGGAGGTCACCTCTTTATCGAAGCCCTCAATATTTTTGATGTGCTCTCCTTCCCGAACATTCCAGAGCTTGATCACGTGATCGGCACTCGCACTCGCCAGAACCGTGCCATCCGCCCGCCATGCCACGTCCAAAATATGATGCCCATGCCCTTGAAACTCATTCACCAGAGCCCCGTCCTTTACCTGGAATACTTTCACGAGGCGGTCCGCCCCGCCGGTCGCCAGATAATCCCCATCCGGTGAAAAGGCGACGCTCAACACCATGTCGCCATGTGGGCGCGATACCTCTCGGACGAGCTTACCGCTACCGGTATTCCAAATCTTTAACTGGCCTTTTCGTGAAGGCTGTCCGCTACCGACCGCGACCAGCTCACCGTTTGGACTGAAGTCGATCGCGGTTACTCGGCCGGCAATCTGGGTGGGGTTGGAAGAGTGCCCCAAGGTCCGGGTAAGCTTCCATTGCGGCTCCGAATCCCAGATCGTCAGCAACCCCTTGGAATTTCCGGTCACAAGCGCTCCGCCTTTGTTAAAGCCCGCCACACTGACTGAATTGCTCAAGCCGGTTTCAATCGCGCTGATAGGATCCCCCGCTTCAAAAGACCATGTCTGCATTAAACCACGCTCATTTACCGTCGCGATCCGGTCCGAGCCTTCCAAAGCGGCGATTGAATGCATCGAAACCTTGCTTGCGTCATAAGCCTCCTTGGCTTTAGTCAGCTTGGCTTTCGCCGTTTCAAGACGCTTTTGCGCCGTCTCCATGGAGCTTTGGGCCTTCAGATACGCGTCGGCGAACTCTCTTGCCGCTTCGATCTTAAACTCTGAGCGTTGCACGGTTTTAATGATCGCCTTCTTGGCCTTGGCCAATTCCTCGGCTTTCTCCTTGTCTTCTTCCTTTGCCTCGGCCACAGCTTCGGTCTTCTTTTCCAGGTTTTGCTGCGCCTTCACAATCTTCTTGGCCGCTTTGGCTGCGACGTCGATATGCTCTTCCCATTCTTGCCGAGCCGCAGCCAATTTCTCTTCCCGAAGCTTGAGTCGACTCTCCTCCACGACAATTTGGCGGCGTCTTCGGTCGATCTTCCTCTTTAAACGATGATCTCCTGAAAGTGTGGTCAGTCGTTGACCTTGCTTGGGATTCCAGAGCTGTACCGTTCCTCCTTCCTCCAAAGCCGCGACCCGTCTTCCGGCTGCGCCGACAGCGAGGGCAGTGACCGGCTTACCGGAATCCATGGAGCGAACCGGTTTGTCGTCACCGACATCCCATAAGCTTAGCTTGCCTTCCCGATTCGCGGAGATCAGTCTGCCGCCATTGCCGTCCAATGGTGCAAGCGCAGTAATCTCTGCCTGACCGCTTTCCAAAAGCTGAGCCGGTTTGGGAAGCTTTAGGTCCCGGGGATTGAAGGGAAACTTCCAGAGTCGGACAAGCCCATCCTTACCTGCCGCAGCGACTTGACTCTCATTGTTGGCAAACGCCACGGCGGTCATCGGCGCCGGTCCGACGATCCGACCGACAAGCGCCCCGTTCGACAGCTTCCAGATCAACAAGCGGCGGTCCAACGAACAAGAAACCAGGTATTGCCCATCTTCCGTAAAGACGAGATCGGTCACGGCCTTTTGGCAACGCTTAAGCCGCCGGACCTGCGTTACCTCAGGCCACCGCCAAAGATTGATCGCCCCAGTTTCCAAACCGGCCGCGAGCCACCCACCGTTTTCACTGACGGCTATACTCCGGACCTCGGCACCTTGCGCCGCTGTCAGCTCCTGTCGTCGCCGGTTTTGTCCCCGTTCCCACAGCTTCATCGTTCGGAACCCCCCCGAGGCGAGGAAACGGCCGCCCGGACTAAATTGAAGCGATTGAACCAAATCACGATGGGCGACCCCCCGTTTGGAGTAGGCACTCTCCTGAAGTAGCTTCCGATCTGTCAGCCGATCAAACAGACGCCTTGCCGGCAGATCGTAAATAAAGACTTGATTGGCCCGACCACACGCCACGTATTGGCCATCCGAGGTCATCGACAAACTGTAGATCGGGTTAATCCCGGGCGGTAACGGTTGCCAATCGATCGTCTCGCTCTTTTGCTGCGAAGCCTTTTTCACTTTGGCTCCTTGATCGATCCAGAGCTTGAGCAGTCCAAGCTCTTGCGAGGAAAGCGGCTCTGCGTTGGCCTCATTGTCTTCGGGCGGCATGAAGGGCTCTTTTTGATGAGAAGCCACTTTCAAGAGCAGGCTTTGATCACTTTTGAAAGGCACGACTATGGAGCCATCCTCTGTCCCGGCACGGATGGTTTTTGGACTCTCCAACACGAGGCCTGCCTTGGCACTGGTTTCATTGTGACAGGCTAAACAGCTCTCTTTCAACAAGGGACGTATCTCCTTTTCAAAATTCACGGGCTCGCTCCGGTTAAGATCAGCGATCGGGATTCCAGATTCAGCCGCTTGAGCTACCGAAAGACCCAATCCGTTGATCAAAAGGAAAGTTGTCATCCAACCATAGCTCCTCCCCCACCAGGCGACTGTTTTTCGAGCTGAAACAATCTTCGTCATATCATCTTGACCCCAACGATGAGTTATTTAGCAGTAGGTTTGAGCACTCAACGAGCATTTCCCAAACGGAACGGCCGAGAGTACACCGCGACATCCGTCTCCTCTTCTTCGCCCGACTCGTCTGCTTGGTAGCCGACACTCCCTTCGGCTATTAAATAAAAGCTCCGCCTCTCCGAGGCATCCTTTCTTGGGGGCTCGGACCACTTAAATGTCAGCGTCCCTTCTCGCTCATCCTTATCAAGGGTTGTTTCAGGGTCGTTGTCGAGCCCCTTAAGGCCGATCGGGCGAATCTCAAGCTCATCGGTGAGCGGGGCATTTGTCTCGACCACAAATGACACCTCTGCTTCTTTTGGGCCGTTGAAATTCACAGGCGTATCGGGCCCGGGCCGAAGAACCAATGGGGCCCGCTCTTGATCCGTAACTCCAAGGGCTATTCCATCGCTCAACCGTGTCATGGTCAACGCGTCATCGACATCGTCAACCTCCCAAAGTAATGAGGCCCCCTTGGCTTCACGCTCGATCACGGTCCCCTCCACGCTTGCCTCTCCCACCACGGATATTGTCCCGTGCCAACTTGCGATGTCGTCTTTGGCTGTAAGGACCAGCACTCCTTGTGTCTGGCCCGACGGAATCGTGACCCCGGTCGAAGAAACTCCGGCAGGGAGATCCTGAGCGTGCACCTTAATCGGCCCCTTGAACCCTTCACGTCGGATGACAAACAGTCGCATACCGACCGATCCGCCCTTTCGCAATAGGGGACTCCGGAATCTGGCTTCATCCGGATCATTGCCGGGCCATTCCGAGGCTGCCAACAATTGAAAGTCGGGCTGAGGCTGTCGCACCTGGAGCCTGTAAACATAGGAAGGCAAGCTCCCGCCATTTCCGTAAAGGTCCTCAAGCCTTATCCGGTACCGACCGTCTTGCTTTGGAATAAACATCAGACCGGGATCTCGGGACGCCTGGTTGTACCGCTTTTGCCCGGGGATCAAGGCAGTATCATCCTTTTCCACCACCTGCGTCGAGCCGGTATTCCCTCCCGTGTCACCATCCGCCTGCTCCACGCGAACCCGCGGATCGGTCGGCCATCCCAAGCGATTCGATTGGACCTCGATCCAAAGCGGCTCTCCCTGTTTGGCCTGAAACTCAAACCGGTCCACATCATTTCCCGGATAAAACCGGCCATTAACCTCGACAGGCACGTCAATCCGCTCGACCTCTTGTGCCGTGTCATTCGGCTCATGCTCCAATGTTACGGGCGAGTCTGCCAAAAAAACCAGCGCCGGATTGTACACGGTCTCGCCCTGCCGTCCGAGCCACAGCGCGGAGGCTTTCGTTCCAAGCATCTCCGGAAACGGAAGGGGCACCGACGTCAGCCAGTTGTTCGCTTGGGAGCGATTTGGAAGCGTCACCGAAACCGACTGTTTTGCCAGGCTCCGGCTTCCCTTGTCCGAAAACCGACTCGATTTCCCCTCCGGGAGATTGCGCCCATAAAGCAGGCAGCTTTGTCGGCTTTTGGGCCTCCCTGCCAAGGGGAGAATAAAATCGACGTGGGCTCCGGTATGCACGCGAAAGCGGTAACTATAATCTTTCCCTCCACGATACAAAAAATCGTAAAGCTTCAACCGATACTCACCGCTTTCCGGGGCAGTAAAATCAATAAACGGATCCGAGTAATAGCTGTTACGATCCCGGATCAGCTCCTTGCCCGATGGCCCATGAAGTACGAGTGTCGCGTCCATCGGTGAGCCAAGCCGACGAGCCCAGCACTCAATCAACAGCCTCCTTCCCTTTTCCGCTTGAAAACGAAACCAGTCCAGCTTCTCTTCGTCGGCATGACCATTTACCCATGTATCCTTGTTTATGGGGGCCGCGTTTTTTGCAACGTGATTCGTGTCCGGCTCGGTGGTTTGCGGCTCCGGATTGACAACAAACCGTTGCGGATTGGAAATCCCGTATCTTCCGAACGCTCGTACATCATAGAATCCCGTTCGTACCCCCTTGGGCACAGTCACCTGAAAGTGAGCTATTCGGGAATCCTCTTTGTCATTACCCTTCCCTATCGGCTTGCTTTGGATATCAGGATGCGAAAACCATAACCCCTTTACTTCGCTCAAGTGCTTGCCCCTAATCTCGACTTTGACGCTATCTCCCTGTCGTCCGCCTCTGGGAAATATCGAGTGCAGCTCCGAGACAGGAAGCTGAGCTTGCACAAGCTGAACGCCCACGGCGCCCGTCAGGGTCGCCACCCAAATTGCCCGTTTCATTTCGGTAGATTTCTTGATTAAGCCAAATTTGATGTTTTTAAGTCAAGTTTTGACGCTTGACCTCACCGTCGTTTTCAGTCTCAAGGAATCTGCAGCGAGGCGAATAAAAATGTTCCCTTTCCGTTCCGCGAAGCGGAAAATCAGCGAGGCGTAGACAGTCAACATTGGGTGTGGTCAAGTGGCTCGGATGCCCCTTATGCCTTGGCAGTCTCCAGGCAACGCCTCGTTAATGATTGAATAGAAATTCCTTGCTATTAATAATAGACCAGATCAGATCCTCGTAAGCCCCTTTAATGTCATTTGCGTGTGACTCAAGGTATTTCCGAGCGACGTCCAGCTCCTCCTTGGAAGGAGCTCGGGCATAACCCACACGATAAAGCCGCTTGATTTTTGCTTCTCTTGCCCGGTCGCTCTTGGCCAGCTTGGCCGCTCTTCCATCCGGGGACGCGAGCTTCTTTTGGATCTTGTCGGAGTTCAGCAAGTGCAACGTCTGCCCCATCGTCACATTTTGATTGCGCTCACATTCACAGGCGCTGCTCATATCCGGGCGCCCGAACACCGCCAAGAAATACGATTTGTCGTTGTAACTGTTGTCCGGCAAGGCCATAGCGGTCGTCGAGCTGGGAAGCCCCGGGAAACGGGTATTTGTCCCGGTCATCCGGTCCACTGCTTCCAACAGCACTTCGGCCTTAAGCCGTTTCGGATAATATCGCGAGAAATTCTGTTCGTCTCCTCGGTTATGCTCGATGACCTCTGAGCTGAGCTGATAAGTCGTTGACCGACAGAGCGTGCGAATTAATTCCTTGAGGTCGTATCCCGACTCAATAAAGCGGTCGGCCAAGGCTCTAAGGAGCTTCGGGTGGGTTGCGGGGTTTGTCTGGCGCATATCGTCCACCGGTTCGACGAGCCCTTGACCAAAGAAATGCTTCCAGTACCGATTGACAAGCATCCGGGCGAACCGGGATTTCCCGCCCTCGTTGAGCCACTTGACCAACTCCTGCCGCGGGTCTTTGGAAGGGTCGACCTTCAATGGCTTGGCCCCGAGCGGCGTCGGGCGGACCGTGCTTTCCGTTCGGGGATTGACAGCAGAGGCCGTTCCGACCTGATGCACCACAGCTTGCTCGGTCGGCCTTTTCGGTTTCTTATAATCAAGTTGCGAGAAGAATGCCGCAAACCCGTAGTAGTCTTGTTGGCTCCATTTTTCAAACGGATGATGGTGGCATCGCGCACACCGAAGTCGCGTTCCTAAAAAAAGGCGCGCGCTATCTTGGACCTGCTCCCCTCGTTGGTCCACCTCACGGTACCAACCCACAGCGGGGTTTCGCTGTAGGCTGCCGGTCGCCGTCAGGAGCTCCGACACAAACTCATCGTAAGGCTTGTTATTATAAAAGCTCTGCCGGATCCAGGAATGGAACGAAAACGTCGCGCGAGCCTCACTCTTCTTCTGTCGCTTATTCCGAAGGATGGCGGTCCACTTATTGGCGAAATGATCCGCATAGGCCCCCGACTCAAGGAGTCGATCAATCAGTTCCGCCCGCTTATTCGGCTTTTCGCTTGCCACGAATCGGCGGACCTCCGCCGGCTCAGGTAATCGGCCGGTAATATCCAGCGTCACCCGTCGGATAAAGGTGCTGTCCTCGGAAACAGGGGAAGGCGGTACGCCCAATTCCTTTAGCTTATTAAATATGTGCTTATCCACCACGTTGTTTCGGGGAGGAAGATCCTCAACCGGCGCCCCGAGCGGAACAATGGCCCGAAATACGTCCACCTTGGCCCGGAACCGTACCATCACTGTGGTCTGACCCGTGAATGATTTCACCTCCACGTGACCGCTCTCACTCACTTCCGCCTGTTTCTCATTCTTGGCCTCATACTGAGCGAGGTGCGTGACATCCCGCGTGCTACCATCACTGTAATGCGCCGTCACGCGCAGCTCTTGGCCCCAGCCGGGCTGCATTGTCCGCCGATCCGGATAAACGTCCACCGATTCAAGTGTGGATGGCTCCTCTTTCGGCTGATACGGCATCCCCTGCTCGATCCAACGACACAAGACCTGATAAAACTGCGATCCTTTGTCGATAAGCTGACCTCCATTGTGGGGAACCGCTGCCGTCGGCTTCTGAATCAAAAGGCTCTTTTCCGGGGCCGCCGGAAAGATCCGTCGTCCCCGTGATTCCAAAACAAGGTGCTCATAATCCTCTTCCGGCTGGAACCCGAAAAGCGAGAGCTTGAAGCCGTTTTGGCCGTCGGCAGCGCCATGACACCCCCCCGAATTGCATCCAAGCTTTGTCAAGATCGGCATCACATCGCTTGGGAAGCTTACCGTTCCCGGATCCTCGGCGTTTTGCACTCGCACTGTTATCGAGTCGCGCTTGCCTTCCGACGCCTGCGCTATTACCTCAGCTTGCCCGCTGTCAAGCGGGCTGAGCACACCCTCCGAATTGACAGCCACGACCCCCTTGGGCGAGCTGGAATAGGTGACGCTCCGGGTCATATCCCGGGCTTTACCCCCCTTCATTTTAGCGGTCACGATTAATTGGTGCCGCTCCTCAGGGCTCTGAAATGTCAAATCGGCCTTGGAAGACGTGTGTCCCTTTCCTGTCTCGATACGGACTTCTCTGATTTTCCGGGTGGGCACCGACTCAGAGCTGTTGGCGAACGTTGTGCCAACAAGCGCCAAGGCCACCAGCGAGGTGATTGCACCACGTAAGCCGTCTTTGACAGGGTCAATGCGCGTTCTTGCCATAGCGCCTTTCCTATTATCGTGGATCGTGTTCATTTAAACCAAGTCCGGGATAGGATACGCCTCTTCGATAAAGCTCATCAGCTCGCGGGGAATCCCGCTCTGCAAGCGCACTTGCCCAACGTCGAACATGGTATGAATAATCGTTCCAAACATATCGGGCATTCCGTAAGCTTCCGAGTTGGGCTCTCCTCCATTCGCGGTCGATTCACCCACGACCTGCCCCATATTCAATCCACCGCCGGCAAAAGCCAGATTGCAAAGCGCCGGCCAATGCTCTCGCCCACCATTGTCGCTGATTCTCGGTGTTCGACCAAACTCACTGGTAACAACCAAAAGGATATCGTCCTCCAAGCCACGCTCATGGATGTCCTGGAGGAAGGCCGTAACAGCGTGATCGAAGGGGGGGCATAGGCGCTCCATCCCCTCTTTAACTCCCGGATGCTTGTCGTTGCCGTGATTATCCCATCCGGCACTCCCGACTGTTACGAAGCCGCACCCCGCTTCGCACAGCCGACGGGCCAACAGCATCCGTTTACCCAAAGTCGAGGGACGGGTCTTGAGGTACCCCGTTTGCATATCGCTCGTGTCATATTTGGCCACTACCTTCGGGTCCTCGTTACTCAGGTCCAGTGCCTTCCTGACCTTCCCACCAAGGATCATGTCGACCGCCCGCTGTTGATACTCATCAAGTGCCTCCACAGCCGTGGAAGAATCCACCTGGCGATCCAACTTATCCATGGCCTCCCTAAGCGCCATGCGATCCTCGAGCCGCTCCAAAGAAAGATTCAATTTCATGTCGTCATTGATCTGCCCTCCCCCGCTTGGACTAAATGGAGCAAACGCCGGCCCGAGCTGGCCCGGTTCGTTGCCTCGACGCATTCGGGCTTCATCCTCCTGATATTGCGGGTCAACCTCCTTCTCGATCAAAGTGCTGAAGTTCGGCATCCCGCTCGGCAAAAAGTTGGCGCCTCGTATTTTGGAAGTCATCGCCCCCATCCCGGCTTCGTAAGGATGTCCGGCGGTCAGCACTTCTTTGATGGCCGTGGCATGATCGTTGATCTGGTGCGGCGAGTACGACCGCACCATCGCCATTCGATGGGCTTGTGTGGCGAGCTTCGGGAGTGTTCCACCAAACTTTATCCCCGGCATGCTTGTTTTGATGGCACCGGTCGTGCTGCGATACTCCCGCGGGATATTCACCTTGGGGTCGAACATCTCGATTTGGCTCGAGCCCCCGCAAAGGAATAGGCATACTACCGATTTCCCTTTGTAAGCGCTGCCGAGCTCACCGGCCTTGGCCTTGGCCGCAAGCACCGAAGGCAAGCTGAGCCCGCCAAGCCCCAACGCCCCAATCTTCAAGAAATCACGTCGACTGGTATGCCCACAGTCCTTCTCGGCAAATTGACTCAAAATTGACAACATAAGCCTGCTCTCCACTTCGGGTTCATATCGGATGCAAACACGGCCCACCCCGTCTTTCAAGAATAAATTCAACCCCACAATTCACACCATACGTTCTTGCTAATCAATGGGTTCTGCATTTTAATACCGCAATGACGGCCCCAAATAGGGATCATTCAGGCTTATGGCCCAGGCAGCGTTCAGACCCATCGGAAACTAGCTAAAACGCCACAAGAAGGCCGGGAGTTTTTTTAACAGAAGCACGCAAAGGGACGCCAAGGTCAGGACAGTAAGAAAACCGTCCAGCCTTTCAAATGGTCGCGAGATAAGAGAAGAGGTTTTTAACCGCGGATTGCACGGATGAGGAGTTTTCATTACTCTTTGATCTTCGCGAGGGTCTCGTTGATGTCCTCTCGGTCCGACGGATCGGCACTTTCTGTTATAAACCTGTCGGCTTAACGAAACCGGTTCGCCCGACTCATTCTTCGCGCTGACGATTGTCACGTGGACGCCGAGGACGGCGTCCCTATCAGGCTGACCATTCCGGCTCAATCTCGAACCAGCAGGGTTGGCCAGCCTGCGCTACGTAAAGCAGACCGCGTCCCCCGGTCTGCCCTTTACCCTACAAATGGGATTGACCTGGACCCGTCGCTCGAGGAGACTGGCTTTAAGTGTCAGGTTCGAGACCGAACGATCCCGACCCAGTGCCCAGATAAGGGTCTGGAAAGGAGACAGGAGAATCACAATGACTAATATTAACCGCTACGCCGATCGTTTCAGCCATTCGAAGTACATGGTGCAGACCAAATTTTTCCGTATCTTTGGCGGCGCATTCTACGTTTTTAATGCCGAAGGTCAGCCCGTGCTCTATTCAGACCAGAAACGCTTCCGGCTGCGGGAGGACATCAGTCTCTTCAGCGATGAATCGAAGCGGGCTGAGCTTTTGCGGATTCGCACGCAAAGTATCCTGGATATCTCGGGGGCCTACGATGTACACGATTCCACATCGGATGAGCGCGTCGGCACCTTGAAGCGGGGCGGGCTAAAATCCACCTTCGTCCGCGATTATTGGGAGGTTCGTGATCCCGAAGGGAACTTTATCGGGACCATCCAAGAAGATTCCGCACTCAAGGGAGTCATTCGGCGCTTTTTTGAATACGCTTCCCTGCTGATGCCGCAGACCTACCATGTCACAATCGGCAATCAAGAAGTTGCCAGATTCTCCCAGCGCTTTAATCCAATTCTTATGAAGCTCGACGTCGATTTCTCAAGCGACTCGCAGCAACGCCTGGACCGGCGCCTCGGACTCGCGG
>JAHEOI010000224.1 GCA_018610125.1 Verrucomicrobiota bacterium | reverse complement strand
CGCCGCCTTCTTCTTCGAGGCGTTCGCCTGGCTTTGTCTTTGTTGCGCAGCCTTCTTTTCGGAGGAAGCCGAAGCCTGCGCCGACGCCGGTTTTGACCGCACCACGTTTTCGGTCCGAATGACTTTGGACTCTTTCCCTTCGACTTCGGGGGTGTCGCCCTGATTGCTTTTCGGCTCAGGATTCGCAGCCCGGGTGCTATGGGATGAATAATATTCCGGATCTTTCGGGGCTTGCTCGGTCGCTTTGGAGGGAGCCACCCGCACAAAGCGCAACTTCGTTCGGGGGGTGTTCTTCTGCTTTTCCGAGGCCTTGGAGCCTGTTTCCGCTTTCTCGATCGTGGGCGGATCATTGAGCCAATCAAGCCACCCAAGCTCAACAATCCCGCCCAGAAGAAGGTGGATCATGATCGAAACCAAGAATCCGTTCCAAATCGGATGATCTCGCCAACTGAAAAGACTGAGACAGGCGTTGACTCGCTCCCGAAGCATCACTCGCTTTGCTGCTGCTCCGATTCACTGCCGGTGGCTTGCGCTGCTACTTTAAGCCGCAGCGCATTCAGTCGAATGAATCCCGTCGCGTCTTCTTGGTTATACGCCTGCGCCGGATCCGCCTCCATCGTGGCCACTTCCGGTCGATAGAGGCTATAGGGCGACTTCCGCCCGGCCGGTATGACATTCCCTTTATAGAGCTTCAACCGGACGGTTCCGGTGACGCTCTTCTGGCTTTCCGTCACAAAGGCTTGAAGCGCTCGGCGCTCCGGAGAAAACCAGAATCCGTTGTAGACCAGCTCGGAATATTTCGGAATAAGCGAGTCACGCAGGTGCATCACTTCCCGATCCATGGTGACCGATTCCATTTGCCGATGCCCCGCAAAGAGAATGCTTCCTCCGGGCGTTTCGTAAACGCCTCGCGACTTCATCCCGACAAACCGATTTTCCACCATGTCGACGCGACCGATCCCATGCCGTCCCCCGAGCTCATTCAACGTGCGCATCACCTCCACCGGCGACAGTTTGGCACCGTCGACCGCAACGCAATTCCCTCTTTCAAATTCGAGCGTGACGTATTGCGGCTGGTCCGGCGCCTCTTCAGGGGCGACAGTGAGCTTATACATCGTTTGATGCTCCGGGGCCGACGCATCCAGCCATGGATCCTCCAATATCCCCGCCTCATACGAGATGTGGAGTAAGTTCCGATCCATTGAATAAGGTTTCTCGGCTGTCGCCTCAACCGGAATCTTCTTCCGCCGGCAGTAGTCGATCATCGCTTGTCTCCCGGGGAAGGCCTCCCTGAAGCTTGATTGCCGCCATGGCGCGATCACTTCCAAATCCGGGGCCAGTGCGGCGGCACTGAGCTCAAATCGTATCTGATCATTCCCCTTTCCGGTCGCTCCGTGGGCGATCGCATCCGCATTTTCCTGCTGAGCGATCTCGCACATTCGTTTCGCGATAAGCGGTCGCGCAATGCTGGTGCCCAACAGATACTGGTTCTCGTAAATGGCCCCGGACTGCATCATCGGGAAAATAAAATCCCTGGCGAACTCCGCTTCCAGGTCATCGACATGAACTTGAGCCGCGCCGGTTTCTCGCGCTTTCTCTTCCAACCCTTCCAGTTCCTCACCTTGTCCCAAATTGGCGCAAAACGCGATCACTTCCGCTTGATACTCCTCCCGCAGCCAGGAGAGGAGCACTGAGGTATCCAACCCACCCGAATAGGCCAATACAATCTTCATATCAAATGGCAAAACATTGCATCTCGCAGCTTCGGCTCAAACCATGTGCTTTTCGGCGGCATGATCCCATCCGCATCCGAAACCGCAATCAAGTCATCCACCGTAGTGGCATACATCGAAAAGGCGCACTCGTAATCCCCCGAGCTCACCAGCTTCTCCAGCTCTCCGGTCCCGCGAATGCCCCCTACGAAATCGATTCGCTTGCTGGTGCGCGGGTCTTCAATGCCGAATACCGGCTCCAGCACCTGCTCCTGCAACAGGCTGACATCCAATGTGGCAACCGGGTTCGACGACTGGGTCACGCTGACGGGGAACTTGAAGGTATGCCAATTCCCGGCTACGTAGAGACTGATGTGATGCTTCTCCGCGGGCTGAGGATGGCTCGGTGTCACCGGGATCAACACCGACTGCAATCGCTTCAGCAGTTGTTCCGAGGAGTGGCCATTGAGGTCCTTTAAGACCCGGTTGTAAGGCAGGATCTGCAACTGATTGGACGGGAAAATCACCGATAAGAAGTAGGCGCTCTGCCCGCTTCCCTGCCGCTTCTCATCGACTCGAGCCGCGGCGGCGCTCCGGTGATGCCCATCTGCGATGTAAAGCACCGGCACCTTCTTGAACTCCGCTTCGAGCGTTTGCATTGCTTCGCTTTCCTGGACCGCCCAAGCCGTATGCTCCACTCCGTCGGCGGCCGTGAATTTCACTGCGGGCGGCTTCCGCATGTATTGCTCGACGACCTGATCAATGGCCGCCACGGGATGGTATGTCAAAAACGCCGGGCCGGTTTGCGCTTCGAGGGCTTCGATATGGCGTACCCGGTCCTGCTCCTTTTCCGGTCGGGTAAACTCATGCTTCTTGACCACATTGGCCCGATATTCTTCACAGCTCGCCACGGCAACAACCCCAACTTGGCTGTGTTGGCCCATGACTTGCCGATAAAGGTAAAAGCTCGGCTCCGAATCCTGCTGCAGGGCCCCTTCCTGCATCAAGCGCTGCAGGTTTTCTTTGCCCTTTTCGTAGACTTCCGGACTGTAAGGGTCGGTCCCTTCAGGAAGATCGATTTCCGGCTTACTGACGTGGAAGAAGCTGAGGGAGTTTCCTGCGGCGGCCTCTCGCGCTTCCTCTGAGGATAAGACGTCGTACGGCAGCTCGCAAATTTCCTTCGCCAGCTCTGGTTTCGGGCGCAATGCGGCAAATGGTTTTACTGTGGTCATAATATTCTTTTCTAACCCTTCACCTTACCAACCCCGCTCCCGTGAATCCACGACGAAATTTCCTTTGCCCGGGAGCGAGGCATTGCCTCAGACTGTGGTCCTCCCCGATAGGGACGTCGACCTCGTCCTCGAGGTTCCACTTTTTGTCGGATGTCGGAAATCAAGAGAGAAGTGGGACGTCCGGGAGAACGTCCCTATCAAGGAGGAGGGAACCCATTCGTTTTTTGGTCAAAAGTTTTGGACTTGCGTTTGTCACGGCGTGCACGTTCTATTATTTTAAATCAGTGAACAGGTCAATGCGACAATACGATCGAAAAACCAAGTATAACATCAACCAAAAGAGGTTTGCTTGAGGCGCTTTTCTTCTCGTCGATCTCCTCATAAAAGTCAGATTACTCGCGTCAATAACAAAATCCGAGCTCGCAAGGTGCGGGTAATCGGGTTGGATGGTAGCCAGCTGGGCGTGTATGGGTTATCCGAGGCGCTGACAATGGCGCGCAACAACGGGGTCGACCTCGTCGAGGTGGCCGCCAGTGCGGATCCTCCAGTATGCCGGCTGATCAACTTCGGAAAGTACCGGTACGAACAGGCCAAAAAGGAGAAGGAATCCAAAAAGCACCAGCATGGCAACAAGCTGAAAGAGGTGCAATTGAGCCCTGTGATCGATCCTCACGACTTTGAGGTCAAGATCGGTCATGCCGTTGATTTCCTCTGCGAGGAGATGAAGGTGAAAGCGGTCTTACGCTTTAAAGGCAGACAGATGGCCCATAAAGAGGTGGGGCAGAAGGTGGTTCAACGGTTTATCGAGGAGCTGCGTCCGTATGGCCAGCCTGATGCTCCGCCAAGAATGGTGGGCCGCACAATAAACGTGGTCATCAGCCCGTTGCCTCGACAGAAGCGTGCTCCAAACCCGCATGCCCATGCCCAACGTGAGGGAGGCGAAGGCGGGGAAGAAAGCGAAGAGGAAGCGAGCCACGCTGCCTCTCAACCCGATGCCGAGAATTCCCATTCCTCCCAGTCAGATACCCGTCGCCAAAAGAAGGGGGACAAAGGGCGGATACCGATTGAAGGCGGAGACGAGGAGCTCCAGCAGAATCCGTTTGAGAATCTCAACGGAGAGCCTCCCGAAGAAACCGAGGCACCCTCGACATCCGAGTGACCCGCCCGGTCGGGTATTTTGATGTCGACGTCTTCCCCTGTGATCGCCAGAGGACTGCCGCCGCTATCGCTGTGTCAGCCCCTGATAGGGGGAGGACGTCCCCGACGTCCCACTTTTTTATGAGATCATTCCCTGCTCGCGGAGCATCCGCTCCATCGCTTTGTCCATCATGGCATCCGCCAGCGGCCTTGTGACTTCATCCAACCGGCTGACGACCTCTTTCAGTCGGTCCACATCACCGGCCCCGGTAACAGGGTCTTCCCGGGATAACAATTCCCTCACTTCCCGGGTCAACCGGTCGATTTCCTGCCGCTGCGCTGCGTCGATCTCATCCGGACACTGTTCAAGTCCCTTTTCCGTGGCGTCCAGAGTCTCTTGGGCCCGCATCTTCGCTTCAACCCACTGACGCGCCCTCAAATCGGAAAAGGCGTGCTCGACGGATTCCTCGACCATTTCCTGGACCTTGGTGTCTTCGACGTCAACGGCCGATTTCATTTCGACAACCCGCTCGCGGCCACTCTTGGTGTCGCGTGCCAGGACATGGAGGATGCCATTGGCGTCAATTTCGAACTGGACCCCGACACGCGGCACCCCTTTCGGTGCCGATTCAAACTCAATGGTAAACCGACCGAGGCTCCAATTATCCTGGGCCCGCTCACGCTCTCCTTGGAGAACATGGATGAGCATGCTCTGTTGCCGGTCGGCAGCCGTCGTGAACATCTCCCCGGCCTTGACCGGGATCGTCGTGTTTCGGGGAATAATGACGTTCATGAGGCCCCCGTACGTTTCAATCCCCAGTGAGAGCGGGGTAACATCGAGCAGTAGAAGCTCTTTCATTCCGCCGGAGAGAATCTCCGCTTGAATGGCCGCGCCGAGAGCGACGGCTTCATCCGGGTTCTGAGACGTGTTCAACTGCGGTCCGTCAGCCTCGTGCGGTTCACTACCCACCCTCAAATTCCCATGAACCGGCTCGAAATCTGTGCAACTGAAGAAATCGGCGACCATCTTCCTCACCAACGGCATTCGCGTTTGGCCACCGACTAAAATGACCTGATCGAGCTCCTTCCCCTCGATGCCGGCATCGGCCAATGAGCGAGCGCAGTACTGGCGCGTCTCGGCAATGATGTCGCGAGTGAGTCCTTCGAGCTCTTCGCGAGTCAGCCGATAATGGAAATTGAACCCATCGATCGATAGGAACGGGAGGGCAATGTCGGCTTCCAGCTCCTGGGACAAACGAACTTTTGCGGTTTCCACCGCTTCGTGGAGTCGAGCAAGCTGAGTAAGATCGCTGGTAACATCGGGACCGCCCGCTTCCTGAATCTTCTTGGTCAGATGCTCAACCACCCGCCGGTTGAGATCGTCACCCCCCAAGCGAGTATTGCCACACGTCGCCAGCACTTGAAACACCCCTTCCTTGAGCTCAAGCACCGTCAAGTCAAACGTGCCCCCGCCGAGATCATAGACCGCTATCTTGGCGTTGGTCTTCAAGCGGTTGAGTCCGTAAGCCAGAGCAGCCGCAGTCGGCTCGTTTACGATACGCTCCACGGTCAGCCCCGCCAGCTCGCCTGCCTTTTTCGTGGCATTCCTCTGGGCGTCATTGAAGTAGGCCGGCACCGTAACGACGGCACGATCCACCGATTCCTCAAGGGAGACTTCAGCTTGCTGCTTCACCTTTTTTAGGATCTCCGCTGAAATGGCTTCCGGCGACCATAACCGGCCATGCACGGCCACCCGGACCGGACCATTCGCCTCATATTGAACCGAATACGGCACTTGCTTCTCCGTCTCGGCCAAATCGTCCCCCCGTCGCCCCATAAAGCGCTTGATCGAGTAGACGGTATTCGCCGGCTGGACCGGTTGCTGCCGTTGCGCTTCAATGCCGACCACCGGGGCCGATTCGGCATCCGGAAAATTCACTACGGACGGCGTCAGGCGCCGCCCCTCGGAATCTGCTATTACGTAAGGGAAGCCACTTTCAACAGTCGCGACCAACGAATTCGTCGTGCCCAGATCAATCCCGATAATTCGACTCATACAGCCGGCTCACATCCGCTCAATCGTTTCAATTCCCAAGGTTTCAAGGCCCAGCTTCAGCACACGTCCCGTCAGCTCGCACAAAGCAAGACGCACCTCACGCTCCTCTTCTGAAGCCTTGAGCACCGGACAGGTCTCATAAAACTTGGCAAACTGCCCCGCGAGGTCATAGAGGTAATTGCAGAGATAATTGGGGCGATAATCCTCGGCGACCGCTTTCAGAACGAATCCGAAATTGAGCAATTGCTTGGCAAGCACCCATTCCTCTTGCGCCGCAAGGCGCGCCTTCGCCGGATCCACTTGGACCTTTAAGCTCGCATTCGGATCCACCTCCCGAAGTTTTCGGAAGATGCTTCGGATCCGGGTATAGGCGTATAGGAGATAAGGCGCGGTATTGCCATTCAACGAAAGCATCCGATCCCAACTGAATATATAGTCACTCTGCCGGTTGGGCAGCAAGTCGGCATACTTGATGGCACCGATTCCGACACACTCGGCGATTTTCTGCTTTCGGCTCTCACCAAGCTCGGGATTCTTCTCGGAAACGACGCCATACGCACGCTCTTTCGCCTCCTCGAGAAGGTCCGAAAGCTTAACGGTCTCGCCGCTCCGCGTCTTAAACGGACGCCCATCCTCGCCCAGGATAGCGCCAAACCAGACGTGGGTCAGCTTTATCCGCGCCTCGGGATGCCATCGGCGAAAGATCTCAAAGACCTGTTTGAAATGCAATTGCTGGCGCCCATCGGTGACATAGACAATCTCGCCCGGCTTCCAATTTTCCAACCGATAGGCCAGTGTCGCCAAGTCCGTCGTGGCATAGTTGAATCCGCCATCCCGCTTGCGAATGATGGCAGGCTGGCCGGCCAGCTCGGGGTGATCCTCAAAAAAGACCACCACAGCCCCTTCACTATACTGGGCAATCCCACGATCGAGCAGTTCTTGAACGACACCCTCCAAGTGGGGCTGATAAAAGCTCTCCCCAAGGGAAAAATCAAACTTCACGCCGAGGCGCTTATAAAGCTGGGCAAACCGGTCTTGAGAATACGAAGTCATCCGGCGCCAGATCTCCAGGTTTTCCGGATCACCTTGCTGCAGCTTCACCAATTCCTGGCGCGCCTGTTCCAACAAAGCCGGATCATTCTCACAGCGTTGATGGACATCCTTATACAAGCGATCCATCTCCGCCAAAGGATCACGCTCAAGCGCTTCCGTATCCAATTGCTCCTTCCAGCCAACGATCAGCTTCCCAAATTGAGTTCCCCAATCTCCGATATGGTTGTCGGTAATGACTTGGTGACCCAATAGCCGGTAGACCCGGGCCAAACAATCACCCAATATCGTCGACCGGATATGGCCGACATGCATCGGCTTGGCCACATTCGGCGAGCTGAAGTCGATCACGACCCGTTGAGCCGGACTTTGCGTTGTGAAGAACAGATGGTCCCCTTTGAGGGCCGTGGCGATCAGATGGATCACCGCCTCCGGGCGAAGGCGAAAATTGAGGAATCCCGGACCGGCAACCTCGACACTCTCACACCAATCCTGGACCGATAATCGGTCCTTCACATCGCAGGCCAACTGCCTCGGATTAAGGCCCCGAGCCTTGGCAAGCGACATCAGCGAGTTGGTTTGGTAGTCGCCAAATTCCGGATTTTGACACGGTTGGACCCGCACATCAGGTTTCTCCACATCGGGTAGCACCGCACTAACGGCTCGCCGAAGCTCCTTCTCTAACAACGTTATCAGCACAAAAAATCCTCTTCTCGCAGAAAAACTCGGCTCCCAGCCTACGACTGCCCGTAGCACTGACTTTCAATCATCTCGAATATCGTTTCGGCGTCGGGGGCCGCTTCGATCGATTTCCGAAACTCTTTATTATGAAGCAATTTAGCAATATTGGCCAAAGTATGCAGGTGCTTTTGAAATTGGCCTTGCGGCACCAGAAAGAGCATCACGAGCTGTACCGGCTGATTATCCAAGGCATCAAAATTGACCCCTTTCAATGACCGCCCCAACACCCCTACCGCCTCATCGACCAGTTCCGTGGAAGCGTGGGGTATACCAACACCAAACCCGATCCCGGTGCTCATCGAGGACTCCCGTTTCTTGACAACCGCCGTCACTTCGTCCCGATGTTCCGGGCTGATTTTACCGCAACGGACCAAGACACTCATCAGCTCCTCGATCGCTTCCCAGCGATCGGTCGCTTCAAGCTCAGTGACAATCCGGTCCTTTTGCAGAATATCCGCCAGTTTCATATGCCTCCGGCCACGCTTTTGGGTCCAATCAGCTCAATAATGATTTGCAATGGGCGCATCTCCCCCCGCCTTGGGCAATTACCCTAGCACCCGAACGCAGGAATGGAAAAGCGTTTTGATTCCCGGAGTCTGCCCAATTTTCGGCCCAACCTGTGACAGATTGGGCCGATAAAACAAAACAGGCGCCTTACGCATAAGGCGCCTGTTTCCGTGAGATTGCTCTGAGGTTCCTCTAACCTATGCTTGACACAAGATCATTAAGGAGAGGCGTAATTCTTT
>JAHEOI010000223.1 GCA_018610125.1 Verrucomicrobiota bacterium | reverse complement strand
GGCCCGGCCAGCGGGCCCCGACCTGCCTCGTCAATACCGGCAATCCGGCTGTAGCCGGAGAGGTGAAGCGCTTTCTCAAAGTGCCATCGGTCGGTCCCGCTACCGGAAGTCTTCTTCATGCGCGCGACTACTCCGCTACGCAGCGGTTTTTGTCGTTTTCGTTGTCCTCTTGGCGGTGCGGCGCCTTCGCCTGCCCTTGCCTTTACCGCTGGTCGGCTGGACCTCTTTCGGCTTGACGTACATGGCTTGCTTGCCGATTCGATCTCTAAGGTAGTTGAGCTTCGCGCGGCGTACTTTACCCTTCCGCTCGACTTCCACCTTTTCGATAAGCGGGGAGTGGTCCGGGAATACCCGTTCGACCCCTTCGCCATAGCTGATCCGCCGAACCGTAAACATAGCGTTCAGTCCATGACCGCGCCGGCGAATAACGATCCCGGAAAAAATCTGAATGCGCTCTTTGTTCCCCTCGATGACGCGGGTATGTACTTTGACCGAATCACCGATTTCAAACGTATGCGGATTCTTGCGAAAATGTTGAGATTCAATTTTGTCAAACAGTCGCTGGCTCATAATCGTTACCTCGTCATCTTATTCCTTCATTCGTTCTCGTGATGCCTTTGCAAAAGATCCGGCCTTAGTCTTGCCGTGAGCTCCCGGGCTTGTGTTTCACGCCACCGGGCGATCTCTGCGTGGTGACCTGACAAGAGGACATCCGGGACTCTCATCCCTCGGTATACCGCGGGTCGTGTGTAATGGGGATGCTCCAGCCAACCTTGACTGAACGACTCGTCACTGGCGCTTTCGTCGTCGCCCAATACACCCGGTAACAACCGTGTTACCGCATCGATGATAACCATTGCCGGCAATGCCCCGTTGGTGAGGACATAGTCACCGATCGAAAGCTCTTCATGCACCAAGGCTTGTCGGATACGGTCATCGACACCTTCGTAGCTCCCGCAGATAAACAACAGGTGCCGGCGTTGAGTCAACTCGCGGGCGATCCCTTGGTTGAAGTGCCGTCCTATCGGCGTCAGCAAGATAACACACGTCTCCTGCTCTGCCAGGTGCTCGACGGCCTCGAAAACCGGCTCCGGCTTCATCAGCATCCCGGGTCCCCCGCCGAACGGCCTGTCATCAACAGTGCGGTGCCGGTCGTGTGTGAAATCGCGGAGGTTGTGAATCCGCAAATCGAGGATGCCCTTATCTCGAGCACGCGAGACAATACTCTCATCGAGCGGACCCGCAAACATACCCGGGAACAATGTGAGTATGTCGACTCTCATTGTTACAGCTTCTCTCCCCGCGCCTCAAACGGAAAAAAACGGAAAATTTGCCAGACTCAAGGTTGCCAGGGGGGATACCCGGCTCGATGGTCGCTCACTGGATCACTTGGCCGACTCATGATGAAGGCGACCGACGCTGCTTGGATTTCTCGGGCCTCTCGTTGCCTTCCTTGTCCTCTTCCACCAGCTTTAGGCTGCACCGCCCGCCCTGCTTAGCACTCCCGGCAAGCAGCAGGGTTCGGATCGCATTGATCGTATTCCCTTCCCGTCCGACTACCTTCCCCACGTCGTCTGAGTGGACTCGAAGCTCATACACCGTTTCTCCACCCCGCTCAACCGGCGTCACACTGATTTCGTCAGGGTGGTCGACAAGGCCCTTAACAACATACTCCAGGAAGGCCTCCATGGCATTCGCTCCAGTAATTGGCCTACTTCCGGTCCTACCCGGCTTTCGCCGCCTCGCGCTTGGCCTTTTTCAAAAGACTCGCGACGGTTTCGGACGGTTGCACACCCCGGTCAAGCCAATATTGAGCCCGTTCCAAGTCGATTCGGATCCGGTCGTTCTTTTCCACCGGCTTGTAGGTGCCCAGCTCGTCAATAAACCGACCGTCGCGTGGAGTCCGACTATCCATGACCACCACTCGATAAGCCGCTCGATTGCTCGATCCTATCCGCTTTAAACGCATTCTAGCTGCCATAGTGAACCAAAACCTTGGTAACCTCTCTTCCGTTCTCTTTTCCGTTCGACTTCCTAAGTGTCTCTCTGCATCCACGGCAGAAAACGCAATGTAGACCATTGCCATGCCGATGACAAGCGATATTGAGTTGCATTGCGCTGACCGCCTTCCCTAGGTTTTTTTGAGATGACCGAACGGCAGATGACAAAGGGAACAAAGGGATCTCGAAACATTCTTCTATATGGGGTGCGGCAGAACAATCTGAAAGGCTTCGATCTGGAACTGCCGGCGGGCAATCTGGTGGTGTTGACGGGCCTGAGTGGCTCCGGCAAGAGCTCTCTGGCGTTTGACACCTTGTTTGCGGAAGGCCAGCGCCGCTATGTCGAGACATTCTCGCCGTACGCTCGGCAGTTCTTTGATCGGATGGATAAGCCGCAAGTCGATCGGATTCAAGGCATCCCGCCCGCGATTGCCATCGAACAGCGCAACACCGTTCGGTCGACGCGGTCAACGGTCGGAACCATGACCGAGATTTGCGACCATATGAAGGTTCTTTGGTCGCACCTCGCTACCCTTTATTGTTCCGGCTGCGGAAATCCGGTCAAGCGAGATTCACCCCGTCGCGTATGGGAAGCTATTAGGGCGTTTCCGCACGGCCGAGACCATTCTTCTCAGGCCCGAGCTCGGGTTCTGGTGACGTTTGAACTGCCGTTATCGGAAAAGCTTTCGTTGGAAGACTCGTTGGGGTTAATTCGCCGGCAAGGGTATCAACGGCTACTTGTTGAATCGGGCGAATCCGACCAAGTGATTCGCGAGACTCCCTATGCCTTTGAGCGGAATCGTTCGAGGCCCAAAGAGGAACAGGCCCTTGAAATCGTTGATGTCGACTCGGCTATTGATTTACTGAGAGCAAGGCAACCGGAGCGGGTAATTGTCATCCAGGATCGAGTGGCATTGTCCCCTTCCAATCGGGCTCGGTTTGTTGAGGCATGCGAGCAAGCTTACCACTTCGGCAAAGGCCATTTGGAGATCTATCCGGCGATCAAAGGTGAGGACGGGGGGCAATGGGCGATCTCACCGCCTTGGCGTTTCTCGCAAGGCTTTCATTGCGCCGAATGTGATCTCGATTTCCGGGAGCCGACGCCGGCATTGTTCAGCTTCAATCATCCATTGGGAGCCTGTCCCAGTTGCCGAGGGTTTGGAAGGGTGATCACGATCGATTATCGGAAGGTGATCCCGGATCGGACGAAATCGCTTAGAGGAGGGGCCATTAAGCCGTGGCGGACCGGTCATAGCGCCGAGTGTCATGATGACCTGATGGCGATCTGTAATCGCCGGCGGGTGCCGACCGACATCCCGTTCAATGAGCTCAAGCCGGAAACCCAAAAATGGGTCATTGAAGGCGATCGGGATTACGGAAAGAATCGTCGCCATGAGTGGCCGAACGCATGGTATGGGATCGCCCGGTATTTTCGGTGGCTTGAATCCAAAGCCTACAAGATGCATGTCCGGGTTTTGCTCTCACGCTACCGCGGTTATCAGCTCTGTCCTGATTGCCATGGCCG
>JAHEOI010000222.1 GCA_018610125.1 Verrucomicrobiota bacterium | reverse complement strand
GGACGAGGCGGAAGTCATCCGCATCGAGGGAGACGAACTCCGGGGTTGCGGGCGCTTGATTGCCTTGAGGCCGCTCGCCTTGAATCGCGGAATGGTCCGTGGCATACGTTGATTGCTCGTCAATGGCCAATGGGGCGGTATGGTGCCAGACAATGTTGTTAAAGCCGGGTTTGAGTATCCCGCCGCTCGCCTCCGGGCTTAATTGCCTTAACCGGATACCGGTTTCGCAGTCGACAATGGTGGAGTCGTGAAGATTGACGGTGCTGCTGTCTTTGACGGCAATGCCAATGCCGGCGTCATGAATGAGGCAATCCCGAACGACGATGTCCTCGGCAGGGCTGAAGCCTTCCGCGGTGGATTTGGCGCCGATCGAAAGCGCCTTGTCGGCGACAGTGTGGATCAAGCACTCTTTGATAGTGACGCCCTTGCCCCCATTGAGGTCGATCGCGTCCGAATTGCTGCCGAGAGTCCGGCGAAATGTGGAGCGGGCAATCAAGGTGCCCGGGCGGGCTTGTGTCAGCTCGAGCGCGTCCGAATCTTCCGGTTCCAGCCGTTCAAATAAGGAGTTTTCGACGATGACGCGGCTCCGGATAAAGTGAATATCGAAGTAATCGCGGACGTGGATGCGCCTTAACGTGATGGTGCCCGCATCGGCGGAGCTGATTGTCGAGGGCAATTTAAACCCGTGCAAGAGACAATCTTCAAGCAGGCCGTCGGCCTCGTTGTCAAATCGGACTTTCCCCTCACGGATTTCTGCGTGCTTGAGCGTGAGAATCGACCCGCTGCCGATCGCTTTGATGGTCCACCAGTGAGAATCGGGATCAACCGGGGCGAATTGGACCGGTTCGGTGTCGGTGCCCCGGGCCAGGATCTCCGAGCCGGCCTCCGCAATGATTTTCGTGCGGTTGGCGACATTTATCGTCGCGCCTGCTTGAATGGTCAGTGCTGTGTCCCCGGTTACCCGGATGTCGTCTTCGACGACAATACGCCCTTGCCAGGTGGTATCCTCTTGGATCTTGCCACTGAGCGCCGTTGCCTGACCCGGCAAACAGCCGATTAAGAGCAACGCCCAGAGCATTGCGGTCAATCGATCCGGCTCGGTGGAACCGGCGATTGATTTGGCCGAAGATCCGCACGGTTGAAAGTAAGATTCGACGTCCATTTTGGAACCAAGTGGTTTGAGGCCGCGCCTCGCTTGTTTTTTCCCCAACAGTTGAATCCGAACCACGCAGCACCTAGTTTAAGGGACATTGTGCAACGTTAAGGCTGATTATCCAATGGCGACAAGTCAATCCGGGCCGACGTTAATGCGAACGGCAGCCCGCGCGTTAATGGTTTCGGCGACATTGCTTACGGGCATCTCGAGCGGTGAGCTCGCGGGTGCCGAATCCGAGTCGATCCTGATCAATGAGATTCACTATCATCCCGCGTCTGAAGACGTGCAAGAGGAGTTCGTAGAGCTCTTCAATGTCAGCGGACGCGAGATCGATCTGAGTGGTTGGGCATTGAGCGACGGGGTGGAGCGGACGATGCCCGAATCGGTGGTGCTCCCTCCCCGGGGTTACCTGGTGGTGGCGGCTGACCGCCAAACATTTCTCGATAAGTATCCCGAGGTTGACGCGGTTGTGGGGGGATGGGAAGGGACTTTAAGCAACGGGGGGGAATCGATTGCGCTCAGGCGGGCCAATGGCGAGCTCGTTGACCGGGTCTTTTATGCCGACGAGGGGCCTTGGGCGACAGAGCGTCGCCAAATAGAGCATCTTGGACACCTCGGGTGGGATTGGGTGAGCGAGGCGGACGGGGGCGGCAGCTCGATCGAGCTTCGAAATTCCTCGTTGGATAACGGGCTTGGACACAATTGGAAGGCAAGTGTTGCCAAGGGGGGGAGTCCTGGAAAGCCGAATAGCGCCGCCAGCGACAATATTGCTCCGGCGATTTTCGAGGTAGTCCATCGCCCGGTGATTCCGACATCGGGTGAGAAGGTGACGGTGACCGTTCGTGTCGCTGATGAACAGAGCGATCGATTGACTGTGAGGCTTTATTATCGAAAGGCCGGCGGGTCTCGAACGTTTTCGAGCGTCGAGATGCAAAAGGCGGCGAATCAGGGAGAGCCTGTGTCCGGTAGCGTAGCTTATAAGGCAGTCATACCGGCTCAACCGGACCGGAGCATTGTTGAGCTCTATGCCGAGGCCGCGGACGCTCAGGGGCACGTGCGTCAATGGCCCGAAACGGCATTGCTTCGGGATGGCACCCGGGCGCACGGGGCCAATCTCTTGTATCAAGTCGATGATGGCTCGACACAAGCCGACAAGAGGCCGAGCTCCCAGCCGGTCTATCGGGTTGTGTTGCCGCCCGAAGAGCGTAACCGGTTAACCGGGCTGGGGAATAGCGATGCCGAAATGAACGGAACGGTCATCACCCAATTCGATGGACGGGTCGAAGTCCGTTATTTGGTTGGTGTCCGGTTACGAGGACATGGGAGCCGCTTTCAATTTCCCCGGAGCTTCCGGATTAACTTTCGTCACGATCGTCCCTGGCAGGAAGTCACCGCTCTCAATCTCAATTCCCAGTTTAGCTATTTGCAACATTTGGGGAGCACCCTGTCTCAAATGGCAGGCTTGCGCGCGGCGGACGTGGACCCGGTCCAACTTCGGATCAACGGAAGGGACGTTACCGATACCGGGCCGCCGCACCGGACTTTTGGGTCGTACGCCGCGTTGGAAGTCGTGGATGGGGACTATGTTGACAACCATTTCCCGCAAGACAGCTCGGGCAATGCTTATCGAGGACGTCGGGATGAAGCCCCGGCTGATTTCAGCTATCGCGGCGAAGACCCCCAAGCCTATCAGAACAGCTACTTCAAGGAGACCAATGAGTCCCAGAATGATTGGACTGAACTGATCCGATTGACTCGGGTTTTGACTAATGCGCCCAAGGAAGACTACGCGGAGCGTGTTCGCGAGGTCATCCATGTGAGAGAATGGCTGGATCATCTTGCGGTCATGGCGATCATGGACAACCGAGAGAGTGGGATCAATACCGGTCATGGCGATGATTACTACATTTACCGAGGAATGGCGGATCCACGTTTCTATTTAATCCCGCACGATCTCGATTCGATACTCGGGCAAGGGTTGGGACGGGGTCGGG
>JAHEOI010000221.1 GCA_018610125.1 Verrucomicrobiota bacterium | reverse complement strand
TCGCGCCCTCACTCCCAACCCATTGAAAGGAGTCGATCTCAACTTCCCATTGTCCCGACCCGCCCTGGTCCTCGGAAACGAGTGAGTGAAACGTGATCGCTGTCGGCTTTGCCAATTCATAGAGGGGATCACCTTGCTTCCGCAACGTCAATGTGCTCAAATCCAACCGCGCCCTTGTCCCCGCTTCGCCGCCGAGCACCAAGTCGCAGGCAGCTTCGGCCAAGAGCCGGCTCTCACCCGCACGACAATCGAACCGGACCCCTTCCAGATTGAGCTGTTTGCCATTCCAGTCGGCCGTCACCTTTGTCAAGGGCGCCACACCGGGCAGGCTCAGGCGCTCGATTTGAAAACGGCCCGAGTGGGAGAGCTCCTGCCACGCCCCTTCGACTTCGCCACTGCCGCTCAACCCCTCGTATTGCATCCCCTCAGGAAAGAATTGATTGAACGCCTCCCCTTCGACATGCCATTCGGCATCCGAGACCGTTTGCGCCTCGAGGTCACTCACACCCCGAGCAGTCACAGAACTCTGCGAGGCCAGTTCGACGCGGAATAGTTCCACCGTCAGGGAGGGCCACTCCAAATTGCCCTCCAACCGGAAGTCTTGGGCCGTCATGCCGACTCCCTCGAGATCGCTCCCCGAAAAGGCGAATTCGGCGCGCGGAAGCTTGAATTGCTCCGCGCCCTCATCGCTGCCACCGGCTGATCCGGTTTCACTGTCATTCTCCGAGAGCATCGGCCTGCATCGGATTTTACCGGAGATTCGCCCATCAATCGGAATAAGCTCAATCTGACTCAAATCGACCCCTGTTGTGATCGTTACGGGCTCGACGAGCCCGCTCGCCGACGCGGTCAGCTTGACGCCTTTCCCAAGCGCAACCTCAAACCAGGGCGAATCGACTTTTAGCTCATGAACACTCAAGGCATCCATCGAGCCATCGGCACGAATATTGAGCTGAATCGGCGGCGATTCGGCCATTTTCGGGTCGATCGGCTCGGCTTCTCCCTCCAAGTCGATGGTGAAATCCTCCCCCTTCCATGTCGCCGCGATCGACGCTGTCATGCTCTTATATCCTTGGACTTCCAAAAGCGAGCCCGGAATCGTGAAGCGTTTCGCGTTCATTTCGGCCTTCTTTGGCAACCAGGTGCCGGGCTTGAAGGTCGCCGAGAACCGGAGCCGCTCGTCCTTCCATTCGGTCTCTCCCGTCAAATCCCAAGAGGAGCCGGCTCGCACGAGCTTTAGCTTTGTCACGGCTTCCAGTGGGCTCAGCTCAATCCGGATTGGAATGGCGGTTGTCTCGGCGAGATTGACCTCCAACGCCACCTCCTGTTTCCGCGCTGCCGAGGCAACCTCTGCCGTGACTTCGTCTTCCTGCCAACGGATGGAAGGGACCGTCAACCGATCGGACGCGAGCTTGACGACCCCATCGGTCAATTCAGCGCTCGGGAGCCAAGTCCGGACGGTCGGCATCAAACCATGAACCTGGTCCAGGACCTCTGAAACCGACTCGATTCCTCCCGAGCTCGGCTTCGGAGGTGCAACCGGCTTCTTATCCGGCTCGCGTAGCTCAACCTGCCAATCGTTTACTTCAATGTAGCTCGGCCCTGAGTGCCGGCCTTGATCGTTTTGCCCGATCAGCGATTTCCAGACCCATGAGGTTGGCATCCATGCTTCGACCCGTCCCACCCGCACGATTGTCTGGGCGTCACGCCACTGCAGCTCTGAAATCGCCAGGCGTGAATAGCCTACCCGTTGGCATCGGCCCACTTCGATGCCTGCCCACGTCAATCCAGGCTTCAGCACCCAAGGAAACCAGACCGGCAAGCTGATCACCATCACGATCAAGGCAGCAACGACCACACCGAGAATCGCGATCAGGCGCTTGAGTCGCACCCTCCAACCACGCTGACCTTTGCCTTTAACCATTATCGTAACCCGGCAAAATCGCTTCCCCAAGGCTGCCAACCGAGCGCATGGGAAATGAATAGGGGAGGGAAGGATAAAGCAGCGGTCCGAAGCGTCAAATAAGGCGTCGGTTTCCTACCGCTTTCTTCCATTCGGGCGTTGAAATCGAGCTTCCTTAGAGCTCCCATCCTCTTTCTCCTCGTCCTCCTCATCGATTTCTTCCTCCTCCGTTTCGAAATCCTCATCTTCGATCTCATGCCGGACCCGTCGCGAAATGCGCGGTCGAATGAGGCCATAAATGAGGTAAGCCGTGAACATAATCGGGAGAATGATCGGCAAAACGGTATCCCAGAGGATAAACAGCAGCCCGATAAAGACAACGGTTGAAACCATCTTCGCGAATGTTCGTCGCGTCCGCCAATCGATCGACTTAAACGCCGGGTACTTGACGTTGCTCACCATCATGATCGAGAGGATGACAAGAATGATCGGCAGGACAAAGCGCCAGCCCCCTTTATCGAAATCGTTTTCATTCCACCACATCATGAACAGCGACAACGAAGCGATCAATCCGGCCGCTGCGGGAATTGGGAACCCAAGGAACTCATTGCTCGATTTCGCATTCGTATCCGATGCCAGGCTATTGAATCGAGCCAGCCGCATCGCCCCACATATCAAGTAGACCGAGGCAATGAACCAGCCGATCTCGGGGCGGTCCTTAAACACGTTGGCCAGGACGATGCGGTGCACCAAGAATGCCGGTGCGGCACCAAAAGAGATCAGGTCGGCCAAGGAGTCGAATTCGCGACCGAACGCGCTCTCATTGCCTCCCATCCTTGCCAGGCGTCCGTCAAGGACGTCGAAAATACATGCCAGCAAGATGAGTAAGAGGGCGATCCGGATGGTCCCATAGAAGTCGCCGGTGGTCGGATCCGCCTCGACAATCTTGGTCAATGCCAGGAAACCACAAAAGAGGTTCCCTGCCGTCATCAAATTCGGGAGAAAATAAATTTTCAAGCGGGCAGCCGCTTGTTCGATCGATTTCGGTTTTGAACCATTCTTCTTCATTCGCTTAAGTCGCTTTCCCATCCGGGTGGGTAGCTCGTGCCAGCACGCTTTCTCCGCCCTTAACCCGTTGGCCCAAGCTCACTTCGATCGTTGCCGAGAGCGGCAAGTAGATGTCGCACCTTGATCCGAACCGGATCAAGCTCATCAATTCCCCTTTCTTTAAAAGGTCACCCTTTTCAATCCAGGGAACGATCCGTCTGGCGATCAGCCCCGCAATCAGACGAACCGCAATCGGCTCTTCGCATTCGGTGCTCTTGCCGAATCCCAATAAGAGATTCTCATTGCTCGCAGCGGACGCCGGATCCAATGCATTACGGAAGCCGCCCGGCGTGTAAGCCCAATGCGTGAGCTTTCCGTGAATCGGGGCGCGCTGAATGTGCACATCGAAAATCGACAGAAAGATCGAAACGCGCTGACATTCTCCCCCTAAAACGCTTGTTTCCCGACATTGCTCGATCACATCGACCTTCCCGTAAGCCGGCGCAACAATCACATCGTCCCCCTCCGGCACCTTCGCGTGAGGTGCCCGGAAGAAATAGAGTGTGAACGCGATGGATCCCACCCAAAGCGCCAGCCCCATCCATAACCACCAGCTTTGCCCACCAAACAGCCAATAGCCGCCTCCAAAGAGCGCCAACAGCAGAGCCGTCGTCCACACGACAATCCGATATGCAGCCAAACGGGCTTTACCCGAACCTTTCATTCTAACATCCTACTCGTAAAATGCACTCTGGAAAGAGCTGAAAGGGGCGAAAGGTCCAAACGATTCCAAATTCAAGCCAATGAAAAACATCGTCTACTTTGACGTCGAGACCAAGCGGGCCGCCTCCGAAGTCGGCGGTTGGCAAAACGCACGCGATATGGGGATCAGTGTTGCTGTCACTTACAGCACCGCCCGCGGCGGCTACATGATCTACAGCGAAAAAAGAGTCGATGACCTGCTGACCGAGATCCAACGCGCCGATTTGGTCGTGGGCTTCAATAACCTTCGATTTGACTATGAAGTCTTGCATGGTTACACGATCTTCGACCTTCGCCAGCTTCCAACCCTCGATCTCCTGGTCGAGCTCCAGAAGAGCATCAAGCACCGACTTTCATTGGATGCCGTCGCGTCCGCGACGTTCGGAACCGAGAAAACAGCGGACGGTAAGCAAGCAATCGATTGGTACCGGGAAGGGCGCTTGCTTGAGATCGCCGAGTACTGCTGCTACGACGTGAAGCTCACCAAAATGGTCCACGAGTTCGGTGCCCAGAACAAGCAATTGTTCTACCAGAACCGTTTTGGCGTGACCACCAGTGTTCCGGTCGAATGGTGAAGCCGGGCCGGCGGCGGGCGGCCGGAGTGGCGGAAGAGTGAGAGTGAGAGGGAGAGTGAAAGGGAAAGGGAGAGGGAGAGGGAGAAGGAAAGGGGGGTCTCGGGTTCATTCGGAGGAGAGAAGGTCAGCTTGACGCAAGGGGCTCGCCTTATAAAATGATGCACACAAAAAGCCGCCCTTTCCGTTGCGAAGCCACCGCTTTTCGACCTCCTTGGAAACTGTTGGAAGTTGTTGGAAGTTGTTGGAAGTGTTTGGTGCCCGCGACAGGACTCGAACCTGTACGATGTTACTCACTAGATCCTGAATCTAGCGCGTCTGCCAATTCCGCCACGCGGGCACCCCGAATCCGTTTTTCGTATTGAAACTTTAACGAGGAGCCCCGAACCGTGCAAGGGAAAATAGAGAGCGATAAAAAGCAGATCCTTCCACCGAACGCTTTTTCACTCGCTGATTGCGACGTCATCCCCGACGTCCGGAAGCGTGGCCCGCACGGAGTGCGGGCCCTACCACAAAAGCGCAGGTAGGGTCGGCAGTCCCTTGCCGACCGTCTTCGTGATTGCCCGATAGCGACGTCCGTCTCCGGCG